>NZ_JBSFNS010000019.1:0-114825 GCF_053587275.1 Amycolatopsis sp. NPDC003676 | reverse complement strand
GGCTGACCGGCGTGACGGGCCTTCGGCCTATCACGCCGGTCAGCCCCCAAACGCCGGCGCGATCCCGCGTTGTGGTCCAGGTTCGCATTGCGGTTTTCGTGAGGTTGGTTGATTTTTTCGCCATCGCCATCGCCATCGCCATCGCCATCGCCATCGCCATCGCCATCGCCATCGCCATCGCCATCGCCACTGCCACTGCCACTGCCGCCATCGCCACCGCTGCCACCAACGCCACCATCGCCACCGCTGCCACCAACGCCACCGCCGCTGCTGCCAACGCGATTAGCGGCGGTGGCGATGAATCTGCGCGGTCGCGGTCGGAGGTCTGTGGGGGAGGCGCGCGGGAAGGGTGTCGCGCTCGGCGGGCGGGGCTCGCTGTCGTGGATCGTCCTCGGGGTCAGCTTCTTGGGGCGTGTGTCCGGATTGTTAGGACGAGTGTCCTGAGTTTCCGGCGTGAATCCGGGGCGGGTTTTTCTCCTGGTGAGCCCCGGCGGGGCGGTGCCACGTAGGCTGGACGGGTGCTCGCAGTCGTTCCGCCACCAGTCACCGTCCGGGTCCCGGCCAAGGTCAACCTGCACCTGGCCGTGGGGGACTTGCGGGCGGACGGGTTCCATGAGCTGGTCACTGTCTTCCAGGCGCTTTCGCTCACCGACGAGGTGACCGTCGCGGCCGCCGACGAGCCTGGGCTCGAGGTGTACGGCGAGGGGGAGCGCACGGTGCCCACCGACGGCACCAATCTCGCCTGGCGCGCGGCGTGCGAGCTGGCCTCTTACGCCGGACGGCCGGACGCGGATGCGCCGAAGGTGCGAATCGTGCTGCGCAAGGGCATTCCGGTCGCCGGCGGCATGGCGGGCGGGAGTGCGGACGCGGCGGCGGCGCTCGTCGGGCTCTCGTCGCTGTGGAAGCTCGACGTCACGCGCGACGAGCTGGCCACCATCGCCGGGAGCCTGGGCAGCGACGTGCCCTTCGCGCTGTACGGCGGCACTGCGCTCGGCACCGGTCGCGGCGAACAGCTCGTGCCGGTGCTCGCGCGCCACACGTTCCACTGGGTGCTGGCCTTCGACGAGGAAGGCCTGTCCACCCCCAAAGTGTTCGGCGAACTCGACCGGCTGCGTGCCGACGGGAAGCCGCCGCGGATCGGGTCGCACACGCCGGTCGTGGAGGCGCTCGCGTCGGGGGATCCTCGCCAGCTCGCGCTGCTGCTCGGCAATGATTTGCAGGCGGCCGCGGTGTCGCTGCGGCCCGGGTTGCGCCGCACGCTGCGCGCCGGGGTGAACGCGGGCGCGCTGGCCGGATGCGTGTCCGGCTCCGGGCCCACGTGCGCGTTCCTGTGCTCCGACGCGGAAACCGCGGTCGAGGTGGCCGCGGAGCTGTCCGGCGCGGGAGTGTGCCGGACGGTCCGGGTCGCGCACGGGCCGGTGCCCGGGGCCCGGGTGGTCGGCGGCGACGACGCGCCGCGCAACGCGCCCCCGCGCGTGCACGCCTGACCACCGCCTGAAACCAAGCTTGAATCAACAGTCCACAGTGGAAAGGATCCGGATGGCCAACCTGGTCAACCTGGAATCGGTGAGCAAGTCCTACGGTGTGAAGCCGTTGCTGGACAACGTTTCCCTCGGCGTCGCCGAGGGGCAGCGCATCGGCGTCGTCGGGCTCAACGGCGGCGGCAAGACGACGCTGCTCGAAGTCCTTTCCGGACTGAGCGAGCCCGATTCCGGCCGGGTGAGCCAGGTGCGCGACCTGCGGATGGCCGTCGTCACCCAGCGCACGGAGCTGCCCGCGGGCAGCACGGTCGGCGACGTGGTGCTGCAGCGCTACGTCGCCGAGCACGAATGGGCTGCCGACGCGCGCGTGCGGTCTATTGTGGACGGTCTGGGCATCACCGCGATCGGCCTCGACACCCCGACCGCGAACCTGTCCGGTGGCGAACGCCGTCGCGTCGCGCTGGCCGCCGCGCTGACCGGCGAACTGGACCTCGTGGTGCTCGACGAGCCCACTAACCACCTTGACGTCGAAGGCGTGCGCTGGCTCGCCGATCACCTGCTGGGCCGCCGGATCGCGGTCGTGGTCGTCACGCACGACCGGTGGTTCCTCGACACCGTCGCGAGCCTCACCTGGGAAGTCGCGAACGGCCGGGTCGAGCAGTACGAAGGCGGTTACGCCGACTGGATTTTCGCGCGCGCCGAACGTGCCCGCCTCGCCGCGACCGCGGAGGAGAAGCGGCAGAACCTGGCGCGTAAGGAATTGGCGTGGCTGCGGCGTGGTCCGCAGGCGCGTTCGTCGAAGCCGCGCTACCGCGTCGAGGCCGCCGAGGCGTTGATCGCAGATGTGCCGCCGCCGCGCGATTCCGTGGAGCTGATGGCGTTCGCGAAGCGCCGGCTCGGCAAGACCGTGCTGGAGCTGGAAGACGCATCGCTGCGGGTCGGCGACCGGACGCTGCTCGACCACGTGACGTGGCGGATCGGCCCCGGCGACCGGATCGGTCTCGTCGGTGTGAACGGCTCCGGCAAGACCACGCTGCTGAAACTGCTGGGCGGCGACGTCGAATCGCCGACCGGACGGCGGGTGCAGGGCAAGACGGTCGCGCTCGCGCACCTGCGCCAGGAACTCGACGACCTGCCCGCCGATCTCCGGGTGCTGCAAGCGATCGAGCAGATCGCCGGCCGCGTCGTATTCGGCAAACAGGAGATGACCGCGTCGCAGCTCGGCGAGAAGCTCGGCTTCCCGGCCGCCCGCCAGTGGACGCCGGTCGGCGACCTCTCCGGTGGCGAACGCCGCCGGCTGCAGCTGTGCCGGTTGCTGATGGCCGAGCCGAACGTGCTGCTGCTGGACGAGCCGACGAACGACCTGGACATCGACACCCTGCAGCAGCTCGAAGACCTCCTCGACGGCTGGCCGGGCACGATGGTGGTGGTCTCGCACGACCGGTACCTGGTCGAGCGGGTTTGCGACGCCACGTACGCGCTTCTCGGCGACGGCAAGGTCACGCACCTGCCGGGTGGCATCGAGGAGTACCTGCAGCGCCGCGCCCGCGCGAAGGAAGCAGCGCCGCGTCGCGAGGCACCGGCCGCGGAGAAGACCGAGGCCAAGCGCAGTGCGGCGGAAACCCGTGCGGCGCAGAAGGAATTGAGTCGGCTGGAACGGAAGCTGGACCAGCTCGCGAAGCGGGAAGAGAAGCTGCACGCCGCGCTGGCGGAGGCGGCCACCGACCCGGAGAAGCTGATCGAGTTGAACACCGACCTGAAGGCCGTCCTGGCGGAGAAGGACGACGTCGAGGCGCGGTGGCTGGAGACGTCCGAACTCGCCGAGTGACAATCGGCGGATGGACGACGACGTTCCGCGGCTGTCGATGCTGCGCGCCGACACCACGTCGGTGCTGCGGCTGATCGCGCATTTCGACGCGCTGACCGGCCTCGCGCCCGACGCGGTGGTCCGGTCGGCGGCGCTCGTCGCGGGTTGCCCGGTCGGCGCCGTCCTCGGCGGGGAATCCGTCTGGTTCGACGGCGCGGGCTCGCCGATTTCCGGACCGCCGCTGGACGACGTCCAGATCGACCGGCCCGCACCGCATCCGCTCGATGTCGTCCTGCTCGACCAACTCCGTCGCGCTCTGCGCGCCGCCCGGCCCAGTCCGTCGCTCCGGCTCGGCGAACCCGGCCTGCTGGAGATCGCCGTCTCGTCCCGCGAACAACGCCGGGATCGCTTGCGCGCTCTGCAATTGCTTGGCTACGACCTCGACCAGCCGGTCACCGCTTTGGTGCTAGCCGGTGCTCCGGAAGACGGCCTCGACGCGCTCGCCCGCGCCGGAGCCGGTCGGCTGCACCACCACCGCTTGGGCCGCCTGACCCTCGCGCTGACCCAAGGCGGCCCAGCGCCGCGCGAGTTAGCCGGGCGCTTGCACAACGGCCTCGCCGCCCGCCATCCGGCTTCAACGGGACTTGACCGAGCCGTGGACATCTGGATCGGCATCGGCGAGCCAGCCGCGGCAGCTGACGCGCCCGTGTCCTGGCAGCAAGCCCGCACCGCGCTGCGCTTCGCATCGTCCACTGTGTTCGGTCGCCGCGCCGTGCCGTACGGACCGCTCGGAGTCCTTGTCCTGCTTGCGGAATTGCCGCCGTCCCAACTTGCGGCGACCCCAGGCGTAGCGGCGCTCGAAACCCACGCCCGGACGCCCGGCGGCGCACTCGACGTGGAAGCGCTTGAGTCGTACTGCGTCTTCGGCGCGCTCCGGCGGACGGCAACCGAATTGAACCTCCACCACAGCACCGTCGCGGCTCGCCTGGGCCGGATCGAAGCGGCGACCGGCTGGCGGCTCGAAGACGCGATGGACCGCTTCCAAGCGACGTTCGCGCTGCTGGCCCGGCGATTGGTGACGTCGGATCGCACGCTGGGCGACGTCGGGTAGGCGACGCCCGTCGCGCCGACCGGCCGGATCCGGCGACGCGCGTCGGCTGACCCGTCGGGGCTCGCCAGCGACGATCGAGCACGCGCAACGACGCGCGTTTCCCGGAGGGACGCCCATGATCGACCCCACCCGCACCTGGCAGATGCTCGAACAGCGGCTCGAGACGACCACGAATCCCCGGCACCGGCAGGTGCTCGAGATCGTCCTGGAACACATGAAGGCCGAAGCCGAGCCGGACCTCGATCGCCTGATGGCGACGGTCAGCAAGGACGCCGCGTATCACTTCTGGGGCGCGAGCGGCGACAGCGGACCGAAGGGCCACGACGGCGTCCGCGAGTACTACGCGGCTTTCGTGGCGAGCAAGGCGAACCACCTCGAATACCGGATGGACCGCCTCGTTGTTGACGATCATGCTCTCGTTACTGAAGGCGATCTGCACATGCTCCTGCCAGGCGCGACCGCGCAGCAGATGGGTTTCCCGGTGGACGACGCCGACGCGGACTACCTGTATGTCAGCAGGCAGCTGATCGTGTGGCCGGTCGACGAGGACGGCCTGATCACCGCAGAGGATTCGTACACGTCCGGGCCGCTGGAATTCCGGAAACTGACCCGCGACGAGCTGCCGCAGGCGTACTTGGACCGGGTGCGTCCGCAACCCGTCTGACGCCGGACATCCGCTGTTCACGCCGCCGCGGGCGGGGCGGGAAAAACCGGACAGTAATCTGACGCACATGAGTCGGTTTGTGGACACACTCGTCGGGACTGCGGCGGACCGGGGGCAACGGCGCGGCATGGTGACCGGCGAGCCCAAGGAGCCGGTGCGCCGGACCTGGGCCCAGGTGCACGACGAAGCGCGCCGGATCGCGGGCGGGCTGGTCAGCGGCGGATTGAAGCCGGGAAGCGCGGTGGCGGTGCTGGCCGCGGCGCCGGTGCTCATCGCGCCGACCGTGCAGGCGGTGTGGCTCACCGGCGGCAGCGTGACGATGCTGCACCAGCCGACGCCGCGCACCGACCTCGCCGAATGGGCCGAGGACACGGTGAAGGTGCTCGAGATGATCGGGGCCGAACTGGTCGTGCTGGGCGAACCGTTCGACCAGCTCGCCCCGGTGCTCGAGGGCAAGGGCATCAGCTACCGGCTGATCTCCGACCTGGCCGCCGCCGAACCGCTGGCCGAGATCGTGAAGACTGCCGAGGGTGACACCGCGCTGCTACAGCTGACCAGCGGATCCACCGCGGAGCCGAAGGCCGTCCGGATCACCTACGGCAACCTGTACACCAACGTCAAGGCGATGGTCGACCGCGCGGAGTTCGAGTTCGACACCGACGTGATGGTGTCGTGGCTGCCGACCTTCCACGACATGGGCATGGTCGGCTTCCTGACCGTGCCGATGACGTTCGGCGTGGAACTGGTCAAGATCACCCCGGTCGAATTCCTGACCGGCCCGCTGATCTGGCCGGAGCTGATCAGCAAATACGGCGGCACCACGACGGCCGCGCCGAACTTCGCGTACGCCATCGTCGGCAAGCGCATGGCCCGGGTCGAGGACGACAATGCCTACGACCTGTCGAAGCTGCGCATCGCCCTCAACGGCGCGGAGCCGATCGACGAAACGGCCGTGCAGACCTTTGTGGACGCCGGGAAGCGCTTCAAGATGCCGCCCGAGTGCGTGTTCCCCGCCTACGGCATGGCAGAGGCGACGCTGGCGGTCTCGTTCGCGCCGCTGTTCACCGGCCTCACCCTGGACGTCGTCGAAGCGGACGCCCTGGAAGCCGACAACCGCGCAGTGCCCGTCCCGGAAGGCGACCCCCGGCGCGGCACGGACGAGGTCCGCTCGTTCGCCCTGCTGGGCCGCCCCTTGGACGGTCTTGAAGCCGACATCGTCGACGAATCCGGTGCGGTTCTGGGCGAACGCCAGGTCGGCGAGATCCGCCTGCGCGGCGAGGCCGTGACCCCGGGCTACCTGACCGTCAACGGCCCGCTGAACACCCAGGACCCGGACGGCTGGATGAAGACCGGCGACCTGGGTTACCTGGCCGGCGGCCAGATCGTGATCTGCGGCCGGCGCAAGGACGTCATCATCATGGGCGGCCGCAACCTGTACCCGACGGACATCGAACGCGCCGCGGGCTCGGTGGACGGCGTCCGGGCGGGCAACGCGGTCGCGGTCCGCCTGGACGCGGGCAGCCGCCGCGAACGCTTCGCCGTGGTCGTGGAATCCAAACTGGCCGGTGACGCCGCCGAGGAAACCCGCCTGTCCAAGGAAATCGCCGCAAGGGTCCGAGACGCGGTCGACATGCGTCCCTTCGCCGTGGTGGTGCTTCCGGCGGGGAGCTTGCCCAAGACCCCTTCCGGCAAGGTGAAGCGGGCGGCTACCGCGGTGCAGTACGCGGAGAAGATCGCTAAGAACGCCGATAGTTGATCTTTTCCGCGCCGGAACGCGACGAAGGCCGCTGCGAGGGATCGCAGCGGCCTTCGCGTCTAGGTCTTACCGGCCGGGCAGCCGTTCGGCCGGTGCCTCGGCGACGACGGGCCAGGAGGCGCGTCCCGCGGTGGCCTCGGTGTGGTCGCGGCTTCCCGGGATCATCGGGGCCCGCCTTCCGGACAGTTCGGCCAGCTGCGCCTCCACCTCGTCGAGGAACTGGTCGACCTCGCGCTCGTCGTACCCGCGCTTGCCGATCAACGGCTTGGAGAACAGCACGTGGTGGACCTCGGCCGCGGTGAGGTCGTCCTCGTCGGCGATCGTCTTGGCGATCCGCCGCACGAAGTCGTCGACCTCCTGCTTGGCGTAGCCGCGCCGGCCGATCGGGGCGTTACCGAAAGCGACCTCAGCGAGATCCTCGGCGGTAAACGACATGGATCATTCTCCGATTCAGGGGTCGGGGTGATGCGTTCTCCTGAATCCGTCCTAACCGGTCCCGGCCACCCCGGGAAGCCCGCGGCCGCCCGGACGACTCGATCAGGGCCCCAGAAGCCGCCCATCGAGTGAGAATTCCATCACGCACGGCCACAGCCGCTCACCCACACGCACAACGTGCGGAGGGGCCTGAACTCCCCAATGTGGCATTGGGTGCGTAGGACGCACCGAACGCCACATTGGGTGCGTCAGATGCACCCAATGCCACATTGGGGCGGAACCGGGCAAAAAATCAGGCGGCGTGGAAAGCGTTCTGCGCCGCCGCCAGCCCCCGCGAAATCAACGCCTCGGTCGCGTCCGCGCACCGGTCGACCTCGAACGGGAGCTCCTTGCGCTCGACCGTCGAGAAATCCTTCAGCACGAAATCCGCCGGATCCTGCCTGCCCGGCGGACGCCCGATGCCGAAGCGCACGCGGTAGTAGTCACGCGTGCCGAGCGATTTGGTGATGGACCGCAGTCCGTTGTGGCCGTTGTCGCCGCCGCCGAGCTTGAGCTTCAGCGCGCCGAAATCGACGTCCAGTTCGTCGTGCACCACCACGACGCCGGACGGCGGGACCTTGAAGAACCGGGCCGCGCCGACCACCGGACCGCCGGAGAGGTTCATGAACGACCGCGGCTTCACCAGCACGACGCGGGCGCCCGCGAGCCTGCCTTCGAGCACCTCGGCCCCGCTGCGGTGCGCCTTGAACTTCCCGCCGATCCGGCCGGCCAGTTCGTCGAGCACCATGAACCCGACGTTGTGCCGGTTCCCGGCGTACTGCGGCCCGGGATTGCCAAGGCCGGCGAGCAGAATCTGCTCGCCGGCCCCAGGCACGTCTTCACTCACGAAAGAGAGCTTATTCGGCAGCTTCGGCGGAGGCTTCCTCGGCTTCGGCGTCCTCGTCAGCGGCACCGCGCGGAGCCTCGTTGACGGCGACGACGAGCGCCTCGGCGTCGGTGACCAGCTCGGCGCCGGCGGGCAGGGTGACCTCGCCCGCGGTGATCTGGGTGCCGGCCTCGATGCCCTCGACGGAGACCTCGAACTGCTCGGGGATGTGCAGCGCCTCGACCTCGACCTGGATCGTGTCGAGGTCCTGGGCGACCAGGGTGCCCGGGCCCGCGGTGCCGGAGACGACGACCGGGACGTCGACGGTGACCTTCTCGCCGCGCTTGACGACCAGCAGGTCGACGTGCTCGATGTAGTTCTTGAGCGGGTGGACCACGATGGTCTTGGTCAGCGCCAGCTCGCTGGAGCCCTCGAGGTCGAGCGTGATGACGGCGTTGGTGCCGTTCTCGCGGACGACGCGGGCGAACTCGATGGCCGGCAGCGCGAAGTGCCGCGGGTCCGAGCCGTGCCCGTAGAGCACCGCGGGGATTTTGCCGGCGCGACGGGTGCGGCGGGCGGCACCCTTTCCGAACTCGGTGCGCGGTTCGACGGAAAGACGTACCTCGGACACGGTGTAGCACTCCTTCAATCACACGACGTGCGGCAGGGGGCGGCGGGGATCGTCGATCTCTGCTCGGGGGGCGGTTGTGCACGGCGGCGAGATTGCGGGCGCGAAATGACCACGGGGCTTCTCGAGCCGCCGCGTCGATCACGCCGGGCACCTACAGGCGCACCCGCCTCGCCGAGACAACCCGAGAAGTGTAAACCAGCCGGTCCGCGCGGGCACCCACCGGGTCGGCCCACGCTCCCCCTCGCGGGTGGGTGACGACACAATTCCCGTGCCGCCCGTCGATCTCTTGGGGGTGGCATGATTCCCGCGAAAGAGGGGCGGCCGACATGCGGGCTAGATGGACTGCGACAGCACTGGTGCTGCTGGGTGGGCTTCTCGCGGGCTGCCAGGTCGCGGTGACCGGCACGGCGGGACTGTCCGACGCTGACCGGCAGCTGGCCGAGCAGCGCGCGCAGCAGCAGACGGCGGTCGACGCCGCGCTTCAGGCGTTGGAGCAGGCACCGGCGCTGCAGTACGACGCGACGCTGAAGGACGGCGCCGGCAACCCGGCGACGCTGACGTACCGCGTCGCGCGCGACGGCAACGGCTTCGGCGCGCTGCCGCTGGAAGGCAAGTCGGTGCGGATCACCGAACCGGACGGGCAGCTGTACCTCGCGGCCGACGCGGACTACTGGAAGTCGCACGGGCTGGAGGAGAACAGCACCCAGTTCGGCGGCGGATGGGTGCACACCGTCGGGAGCGAACTGCCGGTCGACCCGGCCGCGCGGCTGGCCCCGCCGAAGCTCGCCGGCGAACTGCGCAAGGCGCTCGGCGGACTCGGCTCTGGCGCTCCGCAGAAGCAGAAGCTGCCGGACGGCACCGAGGTGTACGACCTCGGCGGCGCGCTCCAGGTGACCACCGCCGAACCGCACCGGGTCGCCGGGTTCGCGCCCGCGCTGCTCGACCCGCGCGGCGGCCCGAAGCTGGGCGCGGCGTTCCGGGTCCGGCCGCTCAGCGTCGCGGAGATCAAGCAGTTCCACACCGATTTCAACGCCGCGGTCGACGCCATCGGGCAGCCGTTCGACGGGCTCGCGCAGGCGAGCGTCACGGTGCTCAACGACAAACTCGACTGCCAGGATTACGTCGGTTCCTGCAAGACCACAGTGGACGTTTCGAACAGCGTCGTCGGCAATCAGCCGGGCTCCAAACCGAATGTGCACATCAAGCTCTCGGTGGAGATCAGCGCGGACTCGCTCGGCTCGCAAACCTGCGCCACGGAAGGCGACGCCGCCGCGGACGCGACCATCACGATGTCCTGCTCGGTCAAGTTCACCCTGCCCAACCGCACCGCGAGTTACCAGGTGCTGGCGAAGCCGACGGCGGTCGCCGAGGTGCGGTCGGCGGTCGACGCGAACGCGGTGAAGGCGAAACTGGCCACCGCGTTCGCCGCGCTCGGCGGCTGACCTGCACGCTCACCTCGGGGTGCGTTTCTTCCGTTGAAGTAGCCGAAGACCCGTCCTTACCATCGGCTGCGACGAGACGGACTTTCTTTTCGAGGAGCGGCAATGAGCAAGCTGGTGGTGTTCGGCGCAACGGGATTCGCCGGCGGCCGGATCACCGACGAGGCGCTGCGGCGCGGGCACTCCGTGACCGGGGTCGCGCGCAAGGCCGAGGGCTTGCCCTCTGGTGTCGAGGCGCGGTCGGGGTCGATGCACGACGCGGACTTCGTCGCTTCGGTGGCCAAGGGCGCGGACGTGCTCGTGATCGCGACGCCGGGCCGCGCGGACGACGAGGGCCGTCGCCTGGTGGACGCTCTGCCGACGCTGGTGGAAGCGGCCCGGGCGAACGGCGCGCGGCTGGCGGTTGTCGGCGGCGCCGGTTCGTTGCGGGTCAGCGAGGACGGGCCGCGCGTGATCGACACCCCGGAATTCCCGGAGGAATACAAGCCGGAGGCGGGCAGCCACGTCCTCGTCCTGGAGGCGCTTCGCGAGCTCCCCGCGGATGTCGACTGGTTCTACGTCAGCCCGGCGGCCGAGTTCGGTTCCTGGATCCCCGGCGAGCGCACCGGCAAGTTCCGTCTCGGCGGCGACGTGCTGGTCAGCGACGCCGAGGGGCGGTCGCACATCAGCGGTGCGGACTTGGCGATCGCGTTCGTGGACGAGATCGAGGAGCCGAAGCACTCGCGGGCGCGGTTCACGTTGGCTTACTGATGGTGGAACCCGGTGGTGCTTGTTGGCACCACCGGGTTTTTGCTGTGTGTCAGCCGGGGGATCCGGCGGTGCAAAGGAATTTCTCGGCGTGCGCCGGGTCGAGCGCGTTGGTGACCAGGTTCCAGACGTTGAGGTCGTAGGCCTCGCCGATGTGTCCGACCGGGTCGAACGGGCAGGTGTCCTGGACGTATTCGTTCGTGACGCCCGGCTCGCGCACGAAGGACGTTTCGGTGGGCGTGACCAGTTCGTCGAACCGCGATGTGAGCACGGTGTAGCGCACGCCGGGCTGCGCGATGGGACCGTTCGTGAGCGTCTGGACCGCGCTGCCGTCGGTGATCAGGTTGTCGCAAGCCGGGCAGCCGAACGCGGTGAGCGCCTTGCCGACCTCGTCGCGTGCGCCCAGCAGATACGCCAGCTTCGTCAGCCCGGCGAACGTCGTGCCGTGCGTGGGCGGCGCGATCGACACCACGGAGCCGATGCGGTCCGCGATGCCTTGCGTCTTCGTGACGTACAGGGATTGGAAGCCGCCCTCGGAGTGGCCGACCAGATCCACTTGCGCCGCACCGGTTTCGGTCAGTACTTCGCCGATGAACTGCTTGATTTCCGTTGCGGAGTCGGCGATCGGGCGGAGTCCGCCGACGACCGGGAACTGCGGGTACGCGCCGTAGGTCCGGCTGAAGGTGCAGTATCCCTTGGCCGCGACGTGATCCTGCAGATAGTTCAAGTCCTCATAGGACGTCGCGCCGAGTCCGTGCAGGAACACCACCGGACGCGGATGCGCCGCGCTCGGCCGGCACGCGGGATCGTTGACGCCGCCTGCCGTGGCGGCGGTGGCTGGGGAGGCGAACGCGGCGGTCAGCAATGCCGCGGCGGCCAGGACGATGCGCAACCTCATCGGAGCGGTCCTTCCCTGTCGTCCTTGACAGAGTCCTTGACACTGGATACCCGTGGGTATTGGATACCTGAAGGTATTGAGTGGGCTGAGCCAGTGTCAACCCCCGGATGAGGGAGAAGCCGATGACCGGCCGGACGCGGCCGACGCGGGCGGAGACCCGGCGGCGCATCCTCGACGCGGCCTTCGCCGTGTTCGGGGAACAGGGCATCGCCGCGACGAAACTGACCGAGGTCGCCGCGGCCGCCGGGCTGACGAAAGGCGCGGTCTACTCGAGTTTCGCGTCGAAAGACGAACTGGTGCTGGCGTTGATGGAAGAGCACGCCGCGCACCGGCTCGAGGCGAGCCTGGCGAGTTTCGCCGAAGCGGACGACGGCGGCGCGGGGCTCGCGAACGTCGCCGCGGTGCTGATGTACGAAATGCGCGCCGACGCGGTGTGGCACCGGCTGCTGGCCGAGTTTTTCGCGATGGCGCACCAAGACGACCGGCGGCGCGACGCATTGCGCCGGCGCCGCCGGGAGGTTCGCGACACGATCGCGCGTGCGTTGAACCGGCTCGCCGAGGGGTTGGACCTCGAACTTCCTTTGCCTGCCGAGGAATTCGCTGTCGTGCTGCTCGCGTTGAGCAACGGTTTGGCCGTGGAAGCCGATATCGACGACGAAGCTGTGCCAGACGGTCTCCTCGGCAAGGTGCTGACACTGATCGCTGGCGACGCCGTCGCGAAGGTGCAGGCGGCTAGCGACCTCGCAGCTCAGCCACCACCGGAGCGAAAGTCTCTATCATCGCCTCGAAAACGGTGAAGTAGGAGAAGCCGTACCGTTCGCGGTGCGCGATCAGCTGCTGCACCATTTCGTCCACTGTGCCGAAGAGCAGCTGCGGCGCTTTGAGCAGCTCGTCGACGTCCGCAGCGCTGCGTTCCTCGGTCTCGGCGTGCCATTCCGCGGCGGCCTGGCGGCGATCATCGGTGACCACGACGCGCTGGATCAGCATGTTGTAGTCGATCTCGCGATCCCCTGCGAGGGAACGGAAATACGCGACCCGCTCGTCCATCGCCACGTCGTTGTCGAGCACGAACGTGCCCGGCGGACGCCCGCGATCCTGGCGGAGACCGGCGAACCCGGCGATGTCCGCCTGTTCCGCCGCGAGCTTCAGCACGCCGTCGCTGTTGCCCGCGATCAGCAGCTTCGGCATACCGCCCTCGTCCTCGACGCGCGTGCGCAGTTCGGCGAGACCTTCGGTGAGGTACGTGATCCGGTCGGCGGCTTTGCGCCACGGAAGCCCGGCGTCGTCGAACTCGTGTTTCATGTGGCCCGAGCCGAGCCCGAGTTCGAAGCGGCCTTGGGTGAGTTTGTTGGTGGTGGCGACATCGCGGGCGAAGAGCGCCAGGTTGTAGAAGGGCACATTGGACACCAAGGTGCCGACCCGCACCCGCTCGGTCACCGCGGCGGCGGCCGTGAGCGCGGGGAACGGAGACAACCGCCCCGGCCCGAGATGGTCGGGCACGGTCAGGTGGTCGTAACCGAGTTCCTCGGCGCACCGGCATTTTTCGGTCCACTCAGCGCCGTCGGCCGTGAGCCGCAGGCTGACGCCGAATTCGAATTTCCCCATGGCAGTGACGCTAGCCAGTCCCGGACGGGTGACGCATCGGTTTTCGCCGCCGGCGGAACCCGGTTTTTGTCGTACCCCGTCGCTAGCTTCGGAGGCATGGTGTTGTCGATTGAAGAACGGGAACAGTTTCTGGCCGAACCGCACATCGGCGCGCTCGCCGTGGTCGAGCGCCCCGACCGCGCGCCGCTGACGGTGCCCATCTGGTACCAGTACACCCCGGGCGGCGAGCTGTGGGTGATCACGGAACCGAACTCGCGCAAGGCAAAGGCGATCGAGGCGGCGGGCCGGTTCAGCCTGATGGTGCAACGTCTCGAACCGACGGTGCGGTACGTGTCCGTGGAGGGCCCGGTGGTGCGGACGCGGCCGGGCAGCTACGAGCTGACGTGGGAGATGGCTTCGCGATACCTGCCAGCGGACAAGGTGGCCGGGTATGTGGAGTACGAGCGGACGCAACTGGGGGAGCACATGGCGATCCATATGCGGCCGGAGAGGTGGTTGTCTTCGGACATGGGCGCGGTGTGACGCCTCGGGCTTGGTGAGGAACGAAGCGAGGAGTGGAGGGGGTGTCTTTGACGGGTGAGGGCGGCACGGCTGCTCGGTAGCGGCGGCGCGGTTTTCGGGCGGCGCTGAACGCGGTGGCGCCTGGACGGATCCAACGCGGCCTGGACAGCTGCTTCGGTCAGGCGCGGGCTCGGCGTGGCGAGGTGGCGCGGTCGGCCGAGGTGGCGCGGCTGGGCTGGGGTGGTGCGGCTGGAGTGGCGTGGCGCTGCTGGACTGCGGTGGTGGGGCCGGGGTGGCGTGGCGCGGCTGGTCCGCAGTGGTGCGGCCGGGTGTCGTGGCGCGGTCGGCCGAGGTGGCGCGGCTGGGCTGGGCGACCGTGGCTTGAGCTGAGCGGCGGTTGGGCCAGACTGCGCGGGCCTCGGCGGGGCAGCGCGGCTGAGCCGGGCGATGCGGTCCGGATTGGACGGTGCGCCTGGATCGGCGGCGCGGGCTTGGACCGGTCGACGTTGCTTGCGCACGGGGGCGACCCCGTCTGCGCACGGCGGCAACCCAGCCTGCGTCGCACCGTGCCGTCGGCGCAGCCTGCACTGCTGAGCCGAGCCCCACTCGGCAACCGGGGCGCAGTCACCAAACAACGCGACCCGAGTCAACCGATGCGACCTGTCTCAGGCCGCACCCGCCAACTCGGGCCGCGTCGTTCAAAGCCGTTCAGAAAAGCGTCAGGCGTTGCCGTCGAACAGCGAGGTGACCGAGCCGTCCTCGAAGACCTGCTGGATGGCTTCCGCGAGCATCGGCGCGATGGACAGCACCGTCAGCCCCGGGAAGCGCTTCTCTTCCGGGATCGGCAGCGAGTTCGTCACGATGACCTCGCGCGCCTTGCACTGCGACAGCCGCTCAGTCGCCGGGTCGGAGAGGATGCCGTGCGTGGTCGCGATGACCACGTCCGCCGCTCCCTCTTCCAACAACGCCTCAGTGGCCTTCACGATCGTGCCGCCGGTGTCGATCATGTCGTCGATCAGCACGCAAAGCTTGCCCTCGACCTTGCCGACCACGCGGTTCGCCACCGCCTGGTTCGGCTTGTCCGGGTCGCGCGTCTTGTGGATGAACGCGATCGGCCGGTCGCCGAGCTGCTGCGCCCACTTCTCCGCCAGGCGCACGCGGCCCGAGTCCGGCGAAACAACGGTGATGTCCGCGTTGCCGTACGTCGACTTGATGTGGTCGGCGAGGACCGACTGCGCCATCAGGTGGTCGACCGGGCCGTCGAAGAAGCCCTGGATCTGCGCGGTGTGCAGGTCGACCGTCATGATCCGGTCCGCGCCCGCGGTCTTGAACAGGTCCGCGATGAGCCGCGCCGAGATCGGCTCGCGGCCCTTGTGCTTCTTGTCCTGGCGGGCGTACGGATAGAACGGCATGACCACGGTGATCCGCTTGGCGCTCGCGCGCTTCAGCGCGTCCACCATGATCAGCTGCTCCATCACGTACTCGTTGATGGGCGTGGTGTGCGCCTGGATCACAAACGCGTCGGTACCGCGCACCGACTCCTCGAACCGCACGAACAGCTCGCCGTTGGCGAACGTGTGCGCGGTCTGCGGGGTGATCGTCACGTTGAGGTGCTTGGCGACCTCTTCCGCGAGCTCGTGGTGCGCACGGCCGGAGAAGAGCATCAGATTCTTCTTCGGCGTACCTGACTTCGGACTCATGCTGGCGACTCCCCGTCGGTTCCTGCTGCTGACTCGGACACAACGGTGTCCTGCTGCTGGGCGGCGAGAGCAGCTTCCGCTGCCTCCGCCGCGGGCGTGCCCGGCCTGCGCCGGACCGCCCAGCCTTCGATGGTGCGCTGCGGACCGGCCGACAGCGCCAGTGAGCCAGGCGGGACGTCGTCGCGGATCACCGCACCGGCTCCACTGTAAGCGCCGTCCCCGATCCGCACCGGCGCGACCAGCGTGTTGTCCGCCCCAAGCCGGACATGCGAACCGACAACGGTCTGGTGCTTGGCCACCCCGTCGTAGTTCACGAACACACTGGAACAGCCGATGTTGCTGTGCTCGCCGACGATCGCGTCGCCTACATAAGTGAGATGCGGCACCTTGGTTCCGGTGCCGATTTGCGCGTTCTTCGTCTCGACGAACGCGCCCAGCTTGCCCTTCGCGCCGAGCTTCGTGCCCGGCCGCAGGAACGTGTACGGACCGACATTCACGCCGTCGCCCAGCTCAGAGCCGGAACCGTGTACGCGGACGACCGAAGCGCCCGCGCCGATCTGTACGTCGGTGAGCGTGGTGTCGGGGCCCACAACGGAGCCCTCGCCGACCGAGCAACGGCCCTTGAGCTGCGTGTTCGGCTCGATCAGCACGTCACGGGAGAGCGTGACGTCCGCCTCGATCCAGGTGGTGTTCGGGTCGGTGACCGTGACGCCTTCGCGCTGCCAGCGGCGCACGATGCGGCGGTTGTACTCGGCCCCGAGCACCGAAAGCTGCACGCGGTCGTTGACGCCCTCGGTGACCCACGGGTCGTCGACCACGAGCGCGCCGACGCCCTTGCCGTCCTCGCGCGCGATGCCGAGGACGTCGGTGAGGTAAAGCTCACCCTGCGCGTTGTCGGTGGACAGCCGCGACAGGCCGTCGATCAGCACGGCCGCGTCGAAGGCGTACACCCCGGAGTTGATTTCGGTGATCGCCCGCTGGTCCGGCGTCGCGTCCTTGTGCTCGACGATCGCGCTGACCGAGCCGTCGGCGCCGCGGACGATGCGGCCGTATCCGGTCGGGTCGGCGACCTCGGCGGTGAGCACGGTGACCGCGTTGCCCGCCTTGGTGTGCTCGGCGCGGAGCGCTTCCAGGGTTTCGGTGTCCAGCAGCGGGACGTCGCCGTAGCTGACGACCACGGTGCCGGTGAGTCCTTCCGGCAGTTCGGCCAGCGCGCACGAAACGGCGTGCCCGGTGCCTTTCTGCTCTTCCTGCACGGCGGTGGCGACCTCGCGGCCGAGCGCCTGCCCGACCCGGTCGAGTTCGGCGCGCACGGCGTCGCGGCCGTGTCCGATCACGACCACCAGATGCTGCGGCGCGAGGCCGGCGGCGGCGCGCACTGCGTGTTCCACCAGCGGCCTTCCGGCGATCGGGTGCAACACCTTAGGAGTGGAGGAACGCATGCGGGTGCCCTCACCCGCAGCGAGGATCAGCGTGCTCAGCGGGCCGCTCACGAGTCTCCCAACGATTCACCGGTGCGTTGACGAGCACCAACGATCCTACGTGGGGTCCTCAGCGCTCCACGCGGGGTCGGTCGGAGCCGTTTCCCCAGGCCAGCCGCCCATGCCGTCGCCCGCCATCGAATTGGCCGACGCTACCTGGTTGCCACCGCCGCGTTTCGCTTCGTACATCGCCGCATCCGCGCGCGCGAGCACCTGCTCGGCCCGCTCCTGCGGACGCAGCGACACGAGACCAATGGACAAAGTCACACCGTGCGAGAGGTGATGCGGCAGTGTCGCGACGGATTTGGCCGCGCGGCCGAGCGCCATCTTCGCCGCCGACGCCGGTGCGCCGGGCAGCAGCACGATGAATTCGTCGCCGCCGTAGCGGGCCACGACGTCGTCGCCGCGCAAAGCGTCGCGGAGAGTGCTTGCGACAACACGCAAAACGTTGTCGCCTTCGGCGTGCGACTGCTTGTCGTTGACGCCCTTGAACCCGTCGAGGTCGACCAGCGCGACCGCGAGCGGCTGCGCGTCCGCCGACGACGCCAGCGAGCGCAGCCGTTCGTCGAGCGCGCGCCGGTTCGGCAGGCCGGTGAGCGGATCCTGCAGTGCCTGCTGGGTGATCGCGCCGTGCTCGGCGGACAGCCGTTCATGCTCGCGGCGCGCGTTCAGGGTGGCGATCTGCGATTCGCGCAGCGCCCACATTTCGGTTTCCAGCGCGGTCGCGTAGTCGATCAGCGACTGGCTCGCGGCTTCCGGGTCGAGCCGGGCGAGTTCGCGGGAGAGGGTGAGCCGCATCGACGGCTGCGAGACGTCCTCGGCCAGCACGTCGCGGGCCTCGCGCAGCACTTGCAGCGCGTCGCTGCGACGGCCGGCCTGGTCGAGGCAGCGGGCCAGCGCGATGGCGACCAGCTCCTGCTCGTGCGGATAGTGGTGGCCGAGATGCATGCCCTGCAGCCGTTCGACGTGCTCGGCGGCCGGGTCGTGCAGCGCGAGCGCCGCGGCCAGCACGCCGACCTGGTCGACCGCCGACACCCCGATCTTGCGCGGGAAGAGCGATTCGGCGAACGGGCCTTCCGCGGCCACCGCCATCGACGCGGCGGTCCGAAACTTCTCCGCCGACTCGTCGTACTGCTCGATCCGTTCGAGCCGCAGGCCCCAGCCGAGCAGCATCTTGACCCGGTTCATCAGCTGCAGGGTGATCTCGTGCGGGCTCGCGCTTTCCCGGATCGCCTGGTGCGCGCGGCCGATCACCTCTTCGGCGGCCTCGTAGACGCCGAGCTGGTTGAGCACTATCCAGCAGTCGATGAGCGCCATCGACTGCATGCGGTTCCAGTTGCGGACGCCGACCTGGCGGTCCGGGATCGTGGAGTCGTCGAGGATCGCGAGCGCGCGGGCGATCTCGGTGAGCGCGGCGTCCTCTTGCGCGGCGAGCACGAGCCGTCGTCCGCGCAGCGCGTGCGCGTCCGCACGAAGCAGGGACAGACCGTGCCGCCGGGTGTGCGCGAGCATCTCGTCGAGCCGGGGTTCGGCCTCGGCGGCGAGGCCGCGGGTGACGAGCCGGGAGAAGGCGGAGGCGCGCAGCAGCTGGGCGACGAGCGTGGGTTCTCCCCGGCGCAGAGTCTCCTCGAGCAGCTCGTCCATGATCTTGACGATCTCGAGCTGGTTTTCGTGCTCCTGGCGCTGAACGGCCGCGATGAGTTCCCGCGCGCGCCCGACCAGCCACGCGTCCGACATCTCGACCAGGGTCGGGCGACGGGCGCCCGCGGGGTCGCTCGGTTCCTCGCTCAGCCGCCCCCACTCCCATCGCCCTCGCCGGATGTGCAGCTCCGCCGCCAGGATTCGAACCTGAACTGTCAGAACCAAAATCTGAAGTGCTGCCGATTACACTACGGCGGATCGGTCCTGGTCAGGATAGCGATGATCGAGGACGGGGGCGCCAGGAGGGGGAGGCGTGCGCCACAGGGCCGTCCCGGGCACCGGGCAATCGGACTTTTCGGGCCTCCACAGCGCCGGAAACCTCCTGTACCGTAACTTACGACACCGTAGGTAAGGGCACCCTTCGCAAGGGGTTGTGAGAGGAAAGAAGTGAGCGCATGACGGCCACCCTCGATCGTTCTCAGCCAGCGGGCGACCCGCCGAAGGGACCCAAGCCGATCATCGACGGACAGCGCGGGATCGGCGTTCAGCTGTCGGTGTACTTCGGGGTGCTGCTGCCGATCGTGGCGCTGCTGGTCGCGGTTCCGTTCGCCTGGGGCTGGGGCCTGACCTGGCTGGACGTCGCGCTGTTCGTCGTGTTCTACGGGATCAGCGGGCTGGGCATCACCGTCGCCTACCACCGCTACTTCACCCACGGTTCGTTCAAGGCCAAGCCGTGGCTGCGCGTCGTGATGGCGATCGCGGGCAGCATCGCCTTGCAGGGGCCGGTGATCACCTGGGTGGCCGACCACCGGCGCCACCACGCGTTCTCCGACCGCGACGGCGACCCGCACTCGCCGTGGGCGTACGGCACCTCGCCGCTGGCCATCGCCAAGGGTTTCTGGCACGCGCACATGGGCTGGCTGTTCGACCGCGACCAGAGCAACCAGGCGCGGTTCGCGCCGGATCTGGTGAAGGACCCGGCCATCCGCAAGGTCGACGACCTGTTCTGGCTGTGGTCGCTGGTGAGCCTGTTCGGGCCGGCGCTGCTGGGCGGGCTGATCTCGTGGTCGCTGTGGGGCGCGGTGACCGCGTTCTTCTGGGCTGGTCTGGTCCGCGTGTGCGTGCTGCACCACGTGACCTGGTCGGTCAACTCGATCTGCCACATGATCGGCGAACGCCCGTTCGCCGCCCGCGACCGTTCGGCGAACTTCTGGCCGCTGGCGATCTTCTCCTTCGGCGAGTCGTGGCACAACCTGCACCACGCGGACCCGACCTCGGCCCGGCACGGCGTGAAGCGCGGCCAGATCGACATGTCGGCGCGGCTGATCTGGATGTTCGAGAAGTTCGGCTGGGTGCACGACGTCCGCTGGCCGACCCCGCAGCGGCTGGCCCGGATCGCGGCCGAGGCCAAGTAGGTTTCCCTTTGCCGGGCTGAGTTTCCCGGCGCGCGCTCGTGAATGAACCCCGTCACTCGGCGGGGTTTATTCCTGTTTAAGCCCGCGACGACGAGCGGCTCGCTGCAGCCCGCCTGGCCCAAGCCCGCTACCCTGCTGCGAATGGCGGGGAGACGACGGGCGAAGCGAGAAGCAGCGGTCACCGGCGCGCGGCCGGCCGCACCGGTCGCCCGGGTGCGCATGACGGGCAGCGAGCGCAGGCAGCAGCTGCTCAACGTGGCACGCGCTCTGTTCGCCGAAAAGGGTTTCGACGGCACGTCGGTCGAGGAGATCGCCGCGCGGGCGAACGTGTCCAAACCGGTCGTCTACGAGCACTTCGGCGGCAAGGAAGGCATTTACGCCGTCGTCGTCGACCGGGAGACGCAGCTGCTGCTCGACCGGATGATCTCGACGCTCCACGGCGGACATCCGCGGGTGATGCTGGAGCAGGCCGCCGTCGCGTTGCTGAGCTACGTCGAGGATTCCCACGACGGTTTCCGCATTCTCGTGCGCGATTCCCCGGTCGCCAGTTCCACCGGCACGTTTTCGACTGTCCTCAACGACATCGCCAGCCAGGTCGAGCACATCCTCGCGCAGCAGTTCGCCGCGCGCGGATATGAGGAGAAGCTGTCCGCGCTCTACGCGCAGGCGCTCGTCGGCATGGTCGCGCTCACCGGGCAGTGGTGGCTGGACGCACGCAAACCGAAGCGCGACGAGGTCGCCGCGCATCTGGTGAATCTCGCCTGGAATGGCTTGTCGCACCTGGAAAACAAGCCCCGGCTGCTCGGCTGAATTCTCAGCTGCCGGACGGCGCGTTGCTCAGATCCACTACGCAGAACAGGTTGCCGTCCGGGTCGGCGAGGACGACGAAGTCCGGCTCGGGCGGGTAATGGTCCCAGTCGACCCGTTGTGCGCCGAGTCCGACGAGTCGTTCCACTTCGGCGCGTTGCTCGTCCGCGGTGTCGGTGTAGAGGTCCAGGTGCAGCCGCGGTTTCGCTTCGGCGGGCGATTCGCTGCGCATCAACCCCAGTGCGTGCGCGCCGCCGGGGTGGGCCAGGGTTCGCCACGACTCAGTCGCCCATTCCGGATCCTCGACGAGCCCGAGCGCCGCGGACCAGAACCGCATCGCGCGGTCGACGTCGGCGACTCCGAGCACTGTTGTCCCGAGTCGCAGCATTAGGCGAGTTTTCCTTGTGCGTGCAGGTCGTCGAGGATCAGCTGGACCGTCGCCGACACCCGGTCGCGGTCGGCGTGGGCGAGCCAGCCGAACGACTCGATCTCGCTGCTCGGCTTCAGTTCGCCGGCGTACTCCGCGGTGTAGCAAGTCATCCGCACCACGACGCCGTCCGCTTTGCCGTGCGCCTGCGCTTCCCAGGCTCCGGCCAGTTGCGCGGACGCCGGATCCAGCGTGACGCTCAGCTCCTCGGCGATTTCCCGGACCAGCGTTTCGACGTCCGACTCGCCCTCTTCGCGTTTCCCGCCGGGCAGGTACCAGGTGTCCTTGCCAGCGGAACGCGCGGCGAGCAGCTTGCCGTCGACCACGTGCAGCCAGGCGACTTTGTCGATGGTGGGCATGTCCGCCACCTTACCTGCGCGCCCGCCGGTCGAGGTCCGCGAGCAGGATGCGCAGGAGATCGGCCAGCTGATCGCGCTGCGCCGGGGACAGCGCGGACACCAGGGTTTCCTCGTGTTCCAGCAGATCTCCGACGGTTCGCTCGATCAGCTCGTGGCCGGCCTCGGTCAGTTCGACGTACACCCCGCGACGGTCCGAAGTGGACTTCACCCGGCGGACATGGCCGTCGCGTTCGGCGCGGGCGGTCTGCTGGGAGATCGCGCCCGGGCTGACCCGGCAGTGTTTCGCGAGTTCGCCCGCGCTGAGCCGGTACGGCGGCCCGGCGCGGCGCAGCGTGCTGAGCAGGGTGCGGGTGGAGGCGTCCATCCCGAGCTCCAGCATCGTCGCGCGCCGGTCTTCCTCCAGCAGCTTCGCGATGTGCCAGATCCGCGTGATCACGCCGATGGACGACACCGGCGTGCCCGGCCGCTCTCGCAGCCACGCCCGCTGAATCTCGTCCACCTCGTCGCTTGACGGGTTTTCCCCGCCGCCGGTACCGTCGTCCACAAGAGGTACTTTAGCAATAAAGGACGTGGGGATGAATCGGGACGTAGTAGTGACCGGGGGCAGCACCGGAATCGGATACGCGACCGCCGCGGCGTTTGTCCGGGACGGCGATCGGGTCACGATCACCGGACGGCGCGAGGACGTGCTCACCGAGGCGGCGACGCTGCTCGGCGCGCGTGCGGTGAGCTTCGACGCGAGCGATCCCGAGGCGGTCGAGGCGGCGTGCGAGCAGTTGCCCGAACGGGTCGACGTGCTGGTGAACAACGCTGGCGGCAATACGGATTTCCTGCGTTCCGACGGTCGGGGGCTAACGGCGCTCGACGCTGCCTGGACGACCAACATCCGGGCGAATCTGTTCTCCGCCGCCTTCGTGACGTCGGCGCTGGGGGAGCGACTGGCCGACCACGGGCGCATTGTCACCATCGGCTCGATCGCCGGGCACACCGGTGCTGAGTCGTATGGCTGGGCGAAAGCCGCAGTGGAAGTGTGGAATACCGAAACCGCTCGCCAATTCGGTCAGCGGGGGATCACCGCGAATATCGTCGCGCCGGGGTTGATCGTGGACACGGAATTCTTCCGCGGCAAGCTTTCCGCCGAACGCCAGGAGCGGCTGGTCGAGAACACGATGACGAAACGCGCGGGCAAACCGGAGGACGTCGCCGAGGTGGTGCGTTTCCTGGCTTCCCCGGCGGCCGGACACGTCACCGGCCAGGTCGTGCACGTGAACGGCGGCGCGTACGTCGGCTGAGCTCAGCTTGGCGTCACGCGCAGCACTTTGTCGTTGCTGCCATTGGAAGTCGTCACGTACAGCGCGCCGTCCGGGCCGCTTCGGGCTGCTCGCAACCGGCCGAATTTGTCGTTGAATTCCGCGGGCAGCGTCACTCCGGTGACCTTCGCGGCCGCGTCCAGATGCAGCAGCAAAAGCTTCTGTCCCTTCAATGCCACCACGACCAGCGCGCCTTCGTTCGCGCCCCACTGCTTGCCGGTAAGGAACGCGTCGCCGCTGGTCGCTTCGGTGATCTGCCCACTGGTCCACAGTGGACGAACCGCGTCCGGGAACCGGGTGGTGTCGGTCATCGGCACGCTCTCGTCGTAGCTGGTATCGGTGCCGCCCTTCGACGGATCCCAGCCGTAATTCCCGCCTGGCCGCAGGAGATTCACCTCGTCGTCGAACGCCGGTCCGTGTTCGGAGGTGACCACCTGCCCGGTGCCCGGCCGGATCGCGACGCCTTGCACGTTCCGGTGGCCGTAGGTGTAGATCCGGCGTTCATTCGGGTCCGTGGACGACAGGAAGGGGTTGCCGGGCAACGGTTCCCCGGTCTTCGCGTCGATCCGCAGCACCTTGCCGCCAAGGCTGTGCCGGTCCTGCGCCACCGTGGACCGTGCGGTGTCGCCGGTGCCGACGAGCAGCGCGCCGTCGGGAGCGAGCGTCGGACGGCAGCCGGAATGCCGTCCGCTCGGGTTCACCGGCAGCCCGGTCAGCAGGTTGCGCACCTTGGCCGCGCTCGCGCCGTCGTCGGCGAGCCGCCAGGTGACGAGCCGGACGTCCACCGCGCGTCCGTTTTCCTGGTGGGTCTGGCAGGTGGTGAACTCGCGCGACGTCGCGAAATCCGCAGCCAGGACCAGGCCCATCAGACCGCCTTCGCCACGCACGAGGACGTCGGAGAAATCGGCGTGCACGTCGGTCTTCCGGCCGTCGCGGATCAGCGCGAGCTTGCCGGGGCGCTGCGGCACGAGCAGCGAACCGTCGGGAAGGAAGGCGACGTCCCAGCCGTGTTCGAGGCCGTCCGCGACCTCCTGGACGGCGAACTTCCCGGGCTCAGCCGGAGCCGGGACACTCGCTGGCGCGGCCGAGCAGGCGGCGAGCAGCAGAACGGAGGCGAGCAACGCGACGACACGCATGTGTCCAGCATGCCCCGATTCAGCCGCCTGGACGTACCAATCCGGATTCATACGCGAACACGACCGCGTGCACCCGATCCCGCAGCCCGAGCTTGTTCAGCAACCGCCCGACGTGCGTCTTCACCGTCGTCTCGCCGATGAACAGCGTCCCGGCGATCTCGGTGTTCGACAGTCCGCGGGCGATCAGGCCGAGCACGTCCTTCTCGCGTTCGGTCAGCGTCTCCAGTTTCTGCTCGTCGAGCGGCGTCCGGTGCGCGCTGAGATAGCGGTCTAGCAGGCGTTTCGTCACCGACGGCGACACCATCGCGTCGCCGCGCAGCACGCCGCGGATGGCCACCAGCATCTCGTCCGACGGCGCGTCCTTGACCAGGAATCCGCTGGCCCCGGCGCGAAGTGCGGAGTAGGCGTACTCGTCGAGGTCGAAGGTCGTGATCACCAGCACCGAGGTGTCCGGCAGTTCGGCGCAGATCTGCGCGGTCGCCGCGACGCCGTCGAGCACCGGCATCCGGACGTCCATCAGCACGAGATCCGGCCGTCGCGCGCGGGCGAGTTCGACGGCTTCCGCACCGTCGCCCGCCTCGGCGACCACCTCCAGGTCGGGCTGGCTGTCGACGATCATCCGCAGCCCGACGCGCACCAGCTCCTGGTCGTCGCAGATCAGCACGGACGTCATGCGGCGTCCGTCCGCAGAGTCGCCGATACGCGGTAGCCGCCGTCCGGCAGCGCGCCGGTTTCGAGCTTGCCGTGGTACATCGCGACGCGCTGGGCCATGCCGGTGAGGCCGCGCCCGGACCCGGGCAGTCCCGCCGCGACTGGCTGGCGTCCGCCGGAGTTGGTGACTTCGACGTGGATTTCCGGACCGGCGAACGTGACCCGGACCCGGCCGGTCGCGTCGGGCGGCGCGTGTTTGAGCATGTTGGTCAAGGCCTCCTGGACGATGCGGTACGCCTGAAGCGCGACGCCGGCGGGCAGGTCGGCGATGTCGCCGTTGACTTCGAGGGTGACATCGCGGCCGGACTGCGCGACGAGCGTGCGCAACTGATCGAGCGTCGGCTGCGGAGCGCGCGCGGGTTCGCCGGCGTGCATCACTTCCAACAGCCGCCGAAGCTCGGCGAGCGCGGAACGGCCGGTTTTGCTGATGGTGTCGAGCGTACGGTCGACAGCGTCCGGGTCGTGATGGCGTGCAAGCTTCGCTCCTTCGGCGTTCAGGACGATCACGCTCATGCTGTGTGCGAGTACGTCGTGAAGCTCTCTCGCGATCCTTGTGCGCTCTTCGGCGACTGAAGCGCGACTGCGGGCCTGTTCCTCGGATACCGCCAGTTCCGTTCTCAGTCGTTCTTCTTCGGCGAGCTGTTCCTTCGTGCGGAAGAACGCGCCGAGCGCCCAAGCCGCCAAGTACAGCGGCAGTGTGCCGAAGATGGTGAGCGTCGGGTTCAGAGTGTTGGTGCCCCAGGTGAATCCCCAGAAGGTGTCCAGGCCGGCGACAGCTACCGCGAAGCCGATGAACCATCTGTCACCGGCTTTGACGAGCGTGTACAGGACCACCGCCATTGCGAGGTCGCTACGGCCGCGGTCATACGCCCACACCTCGTTCGTATAGACGACAGCTACTCCGATGAGGATCAGGAGCGCGACTGTGCGCGGGTAGCGGCGACGGAGCAACAGAGGGAGCAGGAACAGCATCGAAACCATGCGCAGCAGCCAAGTCTGCTGATCCGCGATGTTCGGTCCGAAGGCGATGAAGACGGCGTACAGCGGCAAGTCCAGCAGCCAGCGCTGCTTGCGCCCCCACATGACCAGTCTCCGCACGAAACGAACGTAACGCGAGACCGTCGTCGCGCGCGTCGTTCCGGAGGATGGCCGGGGTCCTCCGAGCGAACGACTTTTCCCGCCGACCGAGCCGATCCGCGACGACCGAAGCGCTTCCTACCGTCGAAAACATGTCGATTACCAGGGAGTTCTTCCGGCACCCGATGCGAACCGGCGCGATTGCCGCCAGCTCGGCACGGCTGGCCGGAGTGATGACGGCAGGGCTGGGCATCGAGAGCGCGCACAGTGTCGTGGAGCTGGGGCCGGGGACGGGCGTGTTCACCGAAGTGCTGCTTCGCATGCTTCAGCGCGACGCGCACTTCACCGCGGTGGAAATCAACACGCACCTCGTACAGGAGCTACGCGAACGCTTCCCGTCGATACACATTGCGGAGGGCTCCGCGGAACACGTCGCGGCGTACGTGACGATGCCGGTCGACGTGGTCGTCTCCGGTCTGCCGTGGACAGCTATGCACGCCGCACCCCAGGCCGCGGTACTGAACGCCGTCTGCGAGGTGCTTTCCCCGCAAGGCCGCTTCACCACCTTCGCGTACGCGCACACCTCTTGGACACCGCCAGCGCGTCGATTCGCACGGTTGCTGCGAAGCCGCTTCGCCGTTGTCGAACGCACCAGCGTGGTTTGGCGGAACCTGCCACCTGCGTACGTCTACCGCGCGGCCTTGCCGGTGCGGTCGGGACTGGACCGGTATGGACAGCCTGCTTCAGCCGCTTCTTGACGCTCCCGCGCCGCTCGTCTACCTGATCTGCGCGCTGGTGATCATGGCCGAGACCGCGCTGTTGCCTGGCATTGTGCTGCCGACGCTGTCCACCTTGCTGCTCATGGGTTTCCTGGTGCAGCGCGGGACTTTACAGCTGTGGCCAGCGCTCACAGTCTGCGTCGCGTCAGCGCTTGCGGGGGACCAGCTCGCGTACTGGGAGGGACGCCTGTGGGGCCCGAAGCTGCGTCGGTCGCGCGTAGGCCAGCGCATCGGCGACGCGAAGTGGGACAAGGCCGAAGCGACCGTCGCGCGTTATGGCGTACCAGCTGTCGTCCTGGGGCGGTGCCTTGCTGGCGTACGCACTCTGGTGCCGCGCGTCGCGGGTTCTGCCGGACTGTCATACCGACGCTTCTTCATCGGAAGCTTGTGTGCGGCGGTGCTGTGGGCGGGTGTGGAGTTGACAATGGGTCAGGTCACCGGTTGGGTCGCGCCTTGAGCAGCTCCGCCGTCGAAGCGTCGGCAGGCAGAAAAGTTTCAAGACTCAGCTCAGCGACCGTCACGTCGACCGCAGTAGCGAACTGCGTGATCGCGGTAAGCAGCCGAAGCTCGCCCGCCGAACTGGACAGCTGCAGCGGCACCGCGAACCCGAGGTGGTCACCGGTCGGTTCGCCAGGCGACGGCAGATAACCGGTGAGCTCATCCAACAACGACTGATGCCGCGGATCCGGCCCGTGCGCCAGACCACGCCGAGGTCGTTCGAGCACATGCTGCGCCCAATCGGCGAAGTTCTGGATCCGCGGAGCCATCCCACGCGGGTGCAAGGCCAGTCGCAGCACGTTGATCGGCGGTTCGAGCAGCTCCGGCGCGACGCCCTCGGTGAGCAGATCGAAGCCGTCATTAGCCGCGACGAGATCGCCGTAGCGATTCACGACCAGCGCCGGGTACGGCTCGTGCCCGGCGAGCAGCGCGCGCAGCGACTCCAGCACCGGCGTCAGCGCGGGGTCGTCCAGCCGCGTTTCGGGGTAGACCGGCGCGTATCCGGCGGTCAGCAACAGGGCGTTGCGCTCGCGCAGCGGCAGGCCGAGCGCCTCGGCGACGCGCACCACCATGCCGCGGCCGGGCAGCGAACGGCCGCGTTCCATGAAGCTGACGTGGCGTTGCGTTGTCCCGGCTTTCAGCGCGAGGTCGAGCTGGCTGAGCCTGCGGCGGGAACGGGCGTCGCGCAAGGCGTCGGCGAACGTGGTGGGCACCTGCGCGATTCTGGCCGAGCTTTCTGGCACCGGGCCATTCCCCGCAGGGAATTGCCGGGACGCCAGGCCGCGCTGGATCGTCGACGGCGTGGAATTCGGACTACTTCTTCCCGCCGGACAGGCACAGCTCGGAGCAGGCGGCACCCCGCGTGCCCTCGTCGCAGTGGCCCGCGAAGCCGAACGGCTCGGGTTCGCGTCGATCTGGGCCGGTGACTCGCTTTCCCGGCCGCGGATCGAACCGCTCACCCTGCTCACCGCGGTCGCGCAGGCGACCGAACGCGTCACCGTCGGAACCGCCGTGCTGCTGCCCGCGCACCGCAACCCGGTGCAGACGGCGATGACGCTCGCCTCAGTCGACCTGATCTCCGAAGGACGCCTCGCAGTGGGCGTCGGCGCGGGTTTCCCCGGCTTCAGCGAGCGAGAGTTCGAGCTGGCCGGGGTCGATTTCCGGACGCGGTTCTCGCATCTCGACGACGTGGTCACGCTCTGGCGCGAGCTGTGGACCGGCGAGCCGGGCTCGTTCCACGGCAAGGTGCTGAACTACGACTGGCTGCCACCGGCGATCCGCCCCGCGCGCCCCGGTGGCCCGCCGATCTGGCTGGGCGGCGCGACGCCAGCCGCGCTTCGCCGCACCGCGCTGCGTTACGACGGCTGGCTCCCGTATCCGCCGGATCCCGCGGATTACGCGTCCGGCCTCGCGACGATCCGCGCCGCCACCGATCGCAAGGTCACCCCGTCACTGTTCCTGACGGTTTACGTCGACTCTGACCCGCGCCGCGGCCGTAGCGTCCTGGAGGACTACGCGCAGGCGACGTATCAACGGCCGCTGGCGCAGATCAGCACCATCCAGGCGACCGTGACCGGCCCGATCGAGGAAGTCGCGGCGACCGTGCGCCGCTACGCCGAGGCCGGAGCGGAGCACGTGCTGCTGCGCGTCGGCTCGCTGGAACCCGGTGCGGTCGAGCGGCAGCTGCCCCTGTTGGCGGAGGTGATCGCCGGGGAGCGGAAACCTGTCGGTGCCGCGACGTAGGCTGGGATGGTGACCGACGCTGTAGCTTCCTCGTCGTTGCTCAGCGTGCGGTTGTCGCTTCGGCCAGGAATCGCTGACTGTCCGAGGCCCAACCCCGCTCTCGCGGGGTTGGGCCGGAACAACTAGGGCAGCCCGCTTTGCCCGCGGTTGCAGATCGATGAGCACGCCTTCCCTGTCCCGCCGCCACAGCCATTGTCCCGTTGGCCGGGATTCGCCGTACCCAGGCCTGCCTGACGGCGTCGCAGGCTTCTGACCCGATAAGTGTGCCGACCCGAATAGCCGGCCACACGAATGGCCGATGCCGGATTGATCATGGTCCGGATACGCTGGCGTGGCCAAGGGAGGTGGCTTGATAGTCATGCATTCGAACTACTCTTCAGTTTTCCGTCGAAGGCGATCGCGCATTTTCTTGCATTCCTTTATGTTGGCGGTAAATGCCGCGTGAGCTGATTTCCGGCAGGGAGACTAGAGGATTCCTTGATCGATGTTGTCGTTGCGGAAACCTGTGAAGTTGTGCGCTTGGGCCTGCGAGCATTGCTGGGCGGATGGTCGATATTTCGACTGCTGAGCGACCATGCGGACGCGGAAGCCTTGCTTGCGGGGTTGCGTGCCGCTGAGCCTCAGGTCGTCCTGCTGGACGGGCTTATCGTGCTCAGGCGGGGCCCGGAGTTCATCGGCGAGCTGTTGGCTCGCGCGCGACCGCCCGGGCCGAAAGTCCTTGTGACGGTCGAAGGTGGGGACAGTGAATTAGTGCTCGGCGCAGTGTGCGCCGGGGCTTCGGGTTCGGTGCCTAAACAACGGTCGGCCAGGCTGATTGTGGAGGGAATCCGTCAGGTCGCCGCCGGGCAGCTGGTGCTGCCGCAGGAAGTGCTGCGAATGCTGGTCGAGAGGCGCCGGCGGGGCGGGTTGCCGGGGTATTCCGGCGAAGCCGGATCCACGGACGCGTTGACGGCGAGGGAAACCGAGATCGTCCGGCTGGTGTCGGCGGGAATGGACAACGGTACGATAGCCAGTCGCCTGGTGCTGAGCGAATCCACGGTCAAGACCCACGTGCACCGCGCCATGCGAAAGCTGTCTCTGACGAGCCGGGCGCAGGTCGTGGCTTTTGCGTATCGAAATGGCTTGACGTGAGGATCACGCAGGTGTGTTGCGGCGCATCGATGCTGCCGCAACACACCTGTCACCGCGGCGGCTTATCCGAACAGCCTGGTCGTCCTCACAGCTTCGCGGGGATGCACGGGCCCTGCACCGGGTAGGCCGAGATGTTCTCGGACGCGGGGCCGACGGTGATCACTTGGCCTGCCCCGACGCACCGGATCTCGTCCCACGAAGTCCCCTGGAGCTGCTGGTGGTGGAACTGCACGAGTTGTGCGACCGACCCGCAGTTCGTATAGGCCCAGTAGAGGAGTCCTTGGCTCAATCCGCAGTTCAGCGTGCTCGCCGGCTCCGCGTTCGCGACTCCGGCCCCGAAAAGGCTGACCCCGCCAGCGATCGCGAACCCGATGGCCGCGGCGGTGCCTGCGGCTTTGATTTTCGACAACACGGTAATTCCCCTCTTCGCGGGTTTGGCCGTCTTCGCGGCCGGTCAGGAAAAATTTAAAAAAACCCAGGGGAAAGCGAATCCGTCCAGGGTGGGCGGAAAACGGTCAACTTGAGTGGTGGTTCTGTTGACTTTCCCGGTTATCTGCGCGGTCGGCTCGCGAGGATTGGCACGATGGACGGCCGCGGTGTGAAGTGGTATCGGCCGATCAATTACGATCGACGTGACCGGGCGGGCATGACCGGCATCGGATGGAGGTTCCTTGGTGCGGCAACGGGCCGGTATCGCGCGGAGCGGCGGAGAAACGCCATCCGCGAAGTCGGTTCGGACGTCAGCGGGTGCGCTTGGGCTGACCATTGTCGCTGCTTCGATTCTCGGGTATCTCGTCCTGCTTATCGCGGGCAAATACCTCAGCCCAGCCGAAAATGCCGTGTTCCTTGGGTTCTGGGGCCTCGTCATGGGAGTCGGCAGCGCGTTGTCGCCCCTGGAACAGGAGTTGTCCCGGCAGACCGCGGTGGCCGAGGTGGCCGGTGCCAGGCCGGATGCGACCGTGTTCCGGGCCTGCGCCGTGTCCCAGTCGGTGGCCTTCGTCGCCGCCGGGCTGACGCTGGTTCCGTCCGTGAACGCGCAGTTCTTCGGTCCCCGGTCGTCCCTGGGATTGGTCGCCTTCTTCGGTATCGCCGCTTTTCCCGCTCTGTACGCAACCCGCGGTGTGCTGATCGGAGCTGGGCGAAGCCGTGCTTACTCCGTGATCTTGCTGGCCGAGGCTGGGCTCCGGATGGCGGCGTTCCTGGCCTGTGTCGCGGCGGGGATCGCCGGACTGACGTGGCTGGCGGTGTCTGTCGCGGCGGGGTCGTTCGCCTGGCTCTTCTTCATCCCGGCCGCTCGGGGCACGGTCGATCGGAGCGTCCCCGGCGAGGCATGGGATGCGGTGCTCCGGCGGATGCTCGGCCTGACCGTGAGCGCGGCGCTGACCGCGAGCGTGCTGACCGGCTACCCGGCTGTGGTGAAACTGCTCGCCCCGTCCGGGAGCGACGACCAGCTGGGCGGGTTGTTCCTGGCCGTCTCGCTGGTGCGCTCGCCGCTGTTGCTCGTCCTCGCCCCGGTGCAAACACTCGCTGTGCCGATGGTCGTGCGCATCACGAACCGTCCGGACGGCGCTGGTCGTCTGCGCCGCATCGTCGCATGGGGCGGAGTTGGCGCGCTTGTGGCAGGCGTGGTGGCAGCGGTGGGCGCGTATGTCGCGGGCCTGTGGCTGTTCGGGCTCCTCTACCAGGACAAGTACCGCATCTCCGGGTGGACGATGGCGGCGCTCGGCTGGTCGGGGATCATGATGGCGGCGACCCTGCTGGCAGCCGCGACGCTGGTCGCCCGCAAGAAGACCGGCTCTGTCGTGCTGGTGTGGGCGGTGGTCGCCGCGGCGAGCTTCCTCGTACTGGTCAGTGCCCCCGGCGGGATATTTTTCCGCGCCGTCGCCGGTGCTACGGCAGCTCCGACGATCGGCTTGCTGACCGCGGTCGCGTGCAGCCTCGGCAACGGTGATCGAAAGTAATGTCGGTGCCACGACGTAGGCTGGAACGGTGACCGACGCTGTACTGTCCGGACTCCTCCAAGCCATCCTTCCCGACCCGGCGCTGCGCGGCGTTGTCGAGCGCGCTGGCGCCCCGCTGCTCGAACTGCAAGGCGCTGTCGCCGTACGGCAGCTCGTGGCCGCCGCGCTGGCCGAAGACCCCGAGCGCGGCGGCGCGGGCCGTCCGGTGCTGGCCGTCACCGCCACCGGGCGCGAAGCCGACGAGCTGACCGCGTCGCTCAGCGCGCTGCTCGGCCCCGATCGCGTGGCCGATTTCCCGTCCTGGGAGACGCTGCCGCACGAGCGCCTTTCGCCGCGCGCGGACACGGTCGGGCGGCGGCTGGAGGTGCTGCACCGGCTGCACGTCGGCGACGAGGAGCTGCGGGTCGTGGTCGCGACCGTGCGCAGCCTCATCCAGCCGATGGCTCCCGGGCTCGGGTCGCTCGCGCCGGTCGACCTGGTCGTCGGGGAAGAACAAAGCTTCGAGGACCTGCTCGAACGGCTTGTCGAGCTGGCGTACACGCGCGTGGACATGGTCGAGAAGCGCGGCGAGTTCGCGGTCCGCGGCGGCATCCTCGATCTGTTCGGGCCCACCGCGCAGCATCCGGTCCGCGTCGAGTTCTGGGGCGACGAGGTCAGCGAGATCCGCGCGTTCGCGGTGGCCGACCAGCGGTCGCTGCCCGGCGAGATCCAGCGGGTCACCGCGCCGCCGTGCCGCGAGCTGCTGCTCACGCCGGACGTCAAGACGCGCGCGGCGGAGCTGGCCACCACGTACGAGGCCGACGCGCACCTGGCCGAAATGCTCACCAAGCTGTCCGGTGGCATCCCGGTCGAGGGCATGGAGGCGCTCATCCCGGTGCTCTGCGAGGGCGAGCTGGCCCTGCTCACCGATTCGATGCCGCAAGGCAGCCACGTGCTGCTGGCCGATCCGGAGAAGATCCGCGCCCGCGCGGCCGACCTCGTCCGCACCGGCCAGGAGTTCCTGGAAGCCTCCTGGACCACGGCCGCGGCGGGCGGGCAAGCCCCGATCGACCTCGGCGCGTCGGCGTACCGCGAGCTGTCCGAGATCGCCGCGCACGCGCAGGACACCAAGCGCCCGTGGTGGACGCTCACCCAGCTGACCAGCGAAGACCCGGACGTCTACCGCGTCGGCATCGAGCCCGCGCCCGCCTACCGGGGCGAGCTGGAACGCGCGATGACCGACCTGCGCGCACACCTCGCGTCCGGCGGCACCGGCGTGCTCGTCGTCGCCGGACAGGGCACCGCCAGCCGCGCGGTCGAGCAGCTGATGGCGGCCGAGGTCCCGGCGAAGCACGCCGAGGTGCTCGCCGACGTGCCGCCCGCCGGGGTCGTCACGGTCACCTGCGGCGGGCTCGCGGAGGGCTTCGTCTCGCCGGAACGGGCGCTCGTGGTGCTGTCCGAGGCGGACCTGACCGGCCGCGGCGCCACCGCTGGATCGTCCACAAAGGACTTGAACACGAAGATGCCGTCGCGCCGTCGCGGCGCGGTCGACCCGCTGGCGCTCAAGGCGGGCGACTACGTGGTGCACGACCAGCACGGCATCGGCCGGTTCGTGGAAATGGTGCAGCGCACGGTCGCCGGCGCGACCCGCGAGTACCTGCTGCTGGAGTACGCCTCGTCCAAGCGCGGCCAGCCCGGCGACCGGTTGTTCGTGCCCACCGACCAGCTCGACGAGGTGTCCCGCTACGTCGGCGGCGAGCTGCCCACGCTCAACAAGCTCGGCGGCTCGGACTGGAAGAACACCAAGGCGCGCGCCAAAAAAGCGGTCAAGGAGATCGCCGCCGAACTGGTGCAGCTCTACGCCGCCCGCCAGGCCGCGCCCGGGCACGCGTTCGGCCAGGACACGCCGTGGCAGTCCGAGCTGGAAGACGCGTTCCCGTTCACCGAGACCAACGACCAGCTCGCGGCCATCGACGAGGTCAAGTCGGACATGGAGCGCGGCGTCCCGATGGACCGGGTGATCTGCGGCGACGTCGGCTACGGCAAGACCGAGATCGCGGTGCGCGCGGCGTTCAAGGCGGTGCAGGACGGCAAACAGGTGGCCGTGCTCGTGCCGACCACGCTGCTCGCGCAGCAGCACCTGAACACGTTCACCGAGCGCATGCGGTCGTTCCCGGTCACCATCAAGGGCCTTTCACGGTTCACGCACAAGGCCGAATCGGACCGGATCCTCGAACAGCTCGCCGACGGCGAGGTCGACATCGTCATCGGCACGCACCGGCTGCTGCAGACCGGCATCCGCTACAAGGACCTCGGCCTCGTGATCGTCGACGAGGAACAGCGGTTCGGCGTGGAGCACAAGGAACACATCAAGGCGCTGCGCACGCACGTCGACGTGCTCACCATGTCGGCGACGCCGATCCCGCGCACGCTGGAGATGTCGCTGGCGGGCATCCGCGAGATGTCGACCATCCTCACCCCGCCGGAAGACCGGCACCCGATCCTGACCTACGTCGGCGCGTATGACGACAAGCAGGTCGGCGCCGCGGTCCGGCGCGAGCTGCTGCGCGACGGCCAGGTCTTCTACGTGCACAACCGGGTGTCGTCGATCGAGAAGGCGGCGAAACGGATCCGCGAGCTGGTGCCGGAGGCGCGCGTCGTCACCGCGCACGGGCAGATGAACGAGGACAAGCTCGAAAAGATCATCCAGGGCTTCTGGGAGAACGAGTACGACGTCCTCGTCTGCACCACGATCGTCGAGACCGGCCTGGACATCTCCAACGCCAACACGCTGATCGTGGAACGCGGCGACATGCTCGGCCTCGCCCAGTTGCACCAGCTGCGCGGCCGCGTCGGGCGTGGCCGCGAGCGCGGGTACGCGTACTTCCTGTACCCGCCGGAAGCGCCGCTCACCGAGACCGCGCACGACCGGCTCGCCACCATCGCGCAGAACACCGAACTCGGCGCGGGCATGGCGGTCGCGATGAAGGACCTGGAGATCCGCGGCGCGGGCAACATCCTGGGCGCGGAACAGTCCGGGCACATCGCGGGCGTCGGATTCGACCTGTACGTCCGGCTCGTCGGCGAAGCGGTCGAAGCGTTCCGGCGGCACGCGGGCGCGGAGCCGGCGGAGGACGAGGAACTGGCCGAAGTCCGCGTCGACCTGCCGGTGGACGCGCACATCCCGCACGACTACGTGCCCGGCGAACGCCTGCGGCTGGAGGCGTACCGCAAGATCGCGTCGGCCCCGGACACCGCGGCGCTCGACGCGGTGCGCGAGGAACTGGTCGACCGCTACGGCCAGCCGCCCGCGCCGGTCACGCGGCTGCTCGCGGTCGCCGCGTTCCGGCACACCTGCCGGGCCGCAGGCGTCACCGAGGTCGCGGTGCAGGGCAACACGATCCGGTTCGCGCCGCTGCCGTTGATGGATTCGCAGCTCGTGCGGCTGAAACGCTTGTACCCCAAGGCGTTGTACAAGGCGGTCACCAACACGGTGTCGGTGCCGAAGCCGACCGAAGGCCCCGCAGGCGGCCGGATGGGCGCGCCGGTGCTGCGGGATCAGGAACTGCTCGACTGGTGCACGAAGCTGTTGGGCCAGCTGACGAAAACCCCGGCGGCGGTGTGAGTGCCGTGGCGTAGGCAACGCACCGCATCCGCAACGACCGGGGGCGCCGCGGCAGAACTGATTTGAGCGGCGGTGCCATGCCAGGTCGTTGCGGCGCGAATTCGGGTGTTGGCGGAGATCTCGATGGCGAGGTACTGCCGTGCCCGCTCGGTCCCGGTGTGCTGTCCGTGGCCGAGCGGGAGGCGGTTCAATCCGCGGTGCAGACCTCGAGTCCCGGCGGTTGCGCCGTAGCCAGCCGCAACGACACTTCCTCCTCCGGTGTCGGCAACGCACCGCAGCCGGACATCGGCAACGGCCGGGGTCGTCGCGGCACCCGCGCTCCCGAACCGCCGCCGCGGCCCGGGTACACGAGCAGCCCGCGCTCGGGGTCCGGCACCGCGTCGAGAGCGGCGGTCACAGCGGGCAGGCTCCGGAAGCGATCCCGTTTCTCTTCCGAGGAAAACTCGATCTCCAGCGTCACGCCCCAGTGGTGGACGTGCCACGTCCACTGCTCGGCGCCGTTGGTCAGCGCGGCCTCGGTCAGCCGGTCGCCGTGAGCGCGTTGCCACGCGCTCGCCGCGAAGGCCCCGTCGAGGACTTCGATCGACAACCAAGAGTCCATATGTCGACAATAGCCCGCTGAATGCCTCGATGGTGTTGCGTTTCGAGGGCATGTGAGAGGGTAGGGCCTGTGATGCGGATCATGGGGCGCCGCCGTGCGCTGGGCGCCGTTCTCGCCGGAGCTTTCCTCCTCGCCGGATGCGGTACCGGCCCCAGTCAGGTGGGCACCGCCGCGGTGGTCGACGGTCAGGTCACCACCATCGACCAGGTTCAGGCGCTGCTCGACCGCGCCGTGCAGGAGCAGCCGTACGCCCGGCAGCTCGCCACGCGGCACCAGCTCGACCTCGTCGGGCGCGAGATCGTCCGGCAGACGCTGCTGCACGAGGTCGTCGTGAAGGCCGCGCAGAAGGAAGGCATTTCGGTCGACGAGGCCACCGTCACCGAAGCCATGCAACAAGATCCGCTCGCGTCGCCGGTGCCCGAGGCCGTCACGCAGGACCAGTCCGCGGCCGTGACCCAGCTCGTCTGGCGGCTGCGCGACCACCGCGAGGCCGTCACCGATCAGTATCTGCAGCAGCGGATCGCGCTGAAGTACCTGCCGACGCTCGCGGTGAACTTCGACTACACCAGCATCGGCGCGCCGACCTCGGAGAGCCAGGCCCCGTCGATCGACCCGAAGACCGCGCGCAGCCAGGCCATCGCCAAGGCCGAGGAGTACGCGGCCAACCCGGGCGCGATCCAGTCCGACATCCGCGGCGGCGCGCAGGGCAACGTCGGCCAGCAGGCGCCCGCGCTGTCGTCGCCGCAGGACGCCGCGACCGTGCTGTTCGGCGTCCCCGCGAACACCGCGATCGCGTTCCAGCCGAACCCGGCGAGCGCGCCGACCTGGTGGGTAACCGCCGTGGTGCGGAAGCGGTCGACCGATGCGAAGGTCGCCACCGACCAGGTCCAGCAGCCGACCGCGGCCCAGCTGGGCGCGATCGGCGTGCGGATGCTTCAGCCGTATGTTGGCAACGTGGACTTCAAAATCAACCCGCGCTACGGCGTGTGGGACGCAGTCGGCATGAACCTCGCCCCGAGCGCGGCCGAGCTCACCGGCGTGGCTGTGCCGCTGCACGGCGGCGGTGCCCCGGCTCAGCAGTGACCGGCACCGTAGTCCTGGTCCGCGGCGCGACCCTGCCCGCGGCCGCATTGCCCCTGCTTCGCGCCCGTGCGGTGTACGCCGCGACCGACGTCGATGCCGCGCAGCTCGGCGTCCCGCCAGTAGGCCAATCCTTCGCGGACATCGTCCTGCTCGCCGCGTCCCGCACGGAACCGACCGCCGCCGCGATGCTCGCCGCCGGCGCGCAACTGATCGAAACCCCCGTGCCCCCGCTTGTGGAAGCGGTCGAGGTCATGGACCGCCTGCGCTCCCCGGGCGGCTGCCCATGGGACGCCCGGCAGACGCACGAATCCCTGCGGCAGTACCTGGTCGAGGAAACGTACGAACTGCTGGAAGCCATCGAGGACAACGACCGCGCGGCCTTGCGCGAGGAGCTGGGCGACGTCCTCCTGCAAGTCCTGTTCCACGCCCGGGTCGCGGCGGAACACGGCCGGGCCCCCTTCACCATCGACGACGTCGCGGGCGACCTGGTGGACAAACTGGTAGGCCGTCACCCCAACGTCTTCGCCGACGCGGCCCGCATCGCGACGGCCGAGCACCAGGAACTGAAGTGGGAAGAGCTGAAGCAGGCCGAGAAGCAGCGTAAGTCCATTGTGGACGGTGTGGCGCTGGGTCAGCCCGCTGTCGCGTTGGCCGGAAAACTGGGCCAGCGCAGCGGCCGGGCCGGAATTCCGCTGGACCTCTTCCCGCAGGACTCCTCGGCCCCCGCCCACCTGTTCCGCACCGCGGCGACCGCGCGTCGAGGCGGGTTGGATCCGGAGGGCGAGCTTCGTGCGGTAGCCAAGCAGTTCGCCCGCGACATCCGAGCGGCGGAGACAGCGGCTCGGAAGGCCGGGGTGGAACCAGCGACGCTGGAGGCTGAGGGCTGGCGGAAGTTCTGGCCCTCGGCTTGAGCCGGTTTTGTTGCGTTGCTTGGGCTTCCGTGGCGGGCGTGGTCGACGGCTGGCGAAGGCCCCGGCCGTCGGCTTGAGCTGGCTTCGCTGCTGGGGTTTCTGTCGCGTATTGCGTTGACGGCTGGGTGAAGTTCTGGCGTGCTGCTTGTTCTCGGTCGACGCCGAGCCCGCGCTCGCCGCCCATATTCCGTGTGGCACTGCGCTTTGCGCTAGTTGCGGAGCGCAATGCATTCGCCATCGTGTCCTGGCGTTGACGGGCACTTCGCGCACGTTTCGCATCGCCCGGCATTTGCGCCGAACCAGTGCTCTGCGTTTGCCCTCCTGCTCGTCTTCCGTCCTCGCGCCTCTCCCGATGGCTGCCTCGTCCCGTGCGTCAGTTGCTGCTTCGCGCACTCGCCGCCCTCACTCGATGGACGGAGCCCCTCCCATTCCCTCACGCCCCCGCCGCCCGCCGGGCACGATGGCGCCCGGAACCCCGACTCCGAATATGTGACCCACATCACTCGATTATGAGAACCAGAAGCGCGGAGGTGGCGTCTTGCCTGGTGTGAGACACAAGCCACCCAGGGAGCCGGACGAGGAGCACCTCCTCCGGCGCACCGCCCGCGGTGACCGTGCGGCGTTCGAAGAGCTCTATCGCCGCACGTCGCCGTGGCTCGCGATTCGCCTGCGGCACCGCTGTTCCGACGACGAGATCGTCTTGGAAGTGATGCAGGAGACCTACCTCGCCGTGTGGCGCGCCGCGGGTTCGTTCGCGGGCGTCGTCGCCGGCGGCTCCGCCGTGGGCTGGGTGTGGACGATCGCGGTGCGGCGGCTCATCGACGCCTACCGGCGGCGTGCGCACCACGCGCATCCGCCTCCCGCGGTGCAGGAGGCGCTGTCCGCGCCGGCTGCCGAGGAGGAGGCGCTGGCCGGCACGGTCGGCGATTCGGTGGGCGACGCCTTGCGCAGTCTCGCGCCGGAGCTGCGCGAGGTGCTGCAAGCCATGGTGCTCGACGGATTGTCGGTCCGGGAGACCGCGATCCTGCTGGACCTGCCGGAGGGCACGGTCAAAACCCGGGCCCGCCGTGCCCGGATCGCGATGCGGGAGGCGTTGTCGTGAAACCAGGAGTGGCCGGAGGAGGTCAAGCCATGAACCACGTATCCGACCGGATGCTCGCCGGTTACGTCGCCGGTCGCGCACTGCCGGGGGACGAGGCATGGGCGATCGAAGGGCACCTGGAGAAGTGCGCGCAATGCCGGGCGCGGCTCGCCGGTGCGTCGACCGCTGAGGTGGCCGGTCTGCTCGATGCCGTCTGGGCCGGGCTGGAGCCGGACCTCGCGCACGCACCGCAGCCGATGCCGCGCCGGGCCGCGAGATTGCTGCATTGCTGGGCGACCCCGGTGATGGTGCCGTGGCTGCTGATGGTCCTCGTGGTCGGCGCGCTGTCGGTCTACCTCGACCGGTCACTGCACGACGGGCTGTCGTTCGTGCAGCTGCTTTCCCCGGTGCTGCCGGTCTTCGGGGTGGCGGCGGCATGGACTCGCGGGCTCGATCCGTCATACGAACTCACTGCGGCCACCCCGCGAGCCGGGTTGGAGCTGATCCTGCGGCGGACCACTGCGGTCGTGGTGCCGGTGCTGGCGGTGCTGTTCGCCGCCGGCTGGCTGGTCGGCGCGCGCATGGGGCTCGGGCTGCTGCCGAGTCTCGCGTTCACCACGGGGACCCTCGCGCTCGGCACGTTCATCGGCGTCGCCTGGGCGGCGTCGATCCTGATCGGACTGTGGCTCGGCGCGCTGGTGGTGCCAAGCGTCGCGTTCGGGAGCTCGGCGCTGTTGGAGGCCGCAGCCTGGCCGGGCTGGCTGGCGGCCGCTGTCGTCGCGGCCGTGTTCGTAGTGCTTCGCCGGAACAGCTTCACGCAGCTTGCTGCGCATCACTGACGGAAAACGAGAGGGGAAACCGATGCGGGCTGTGGAAGCCGCCGAGGTCGCTCCGGCGACCTACGCCTGGGAAATCCAAGCACAGGCACTCAAAGTACGGGTCGGCCGCAAGAAGATGGCGGTCGACGGTCTCGACCTCACGCTCGGCACGGGGGTGCACGGGCTGCTCGGGCCGAACGGCGCGGGCAAGACCACCTTGATCCGCACGTTGGCCACGGTGCTGCGGCCGACGGACGGCGAGCTGTCGCTGCTCGGAGAGCCGATCGGGGGGCACTTCGAGCAGCGCGGCCTGCGCAGGCGGATCGGATATCTGCCGCAGACCTTCGGGTACTACAAGCGGTTCACCGTCCGCGAGTTCGTCGAATATATGGCGTGGCTCAAGGAAATGCCCAAGCGTGAGGTGCCGGGCGCGGTCCAGCGCGCGATCGAGCGGGTCGGTCTCGCCGAGCGTGCCGAGGACAAAATGAAGACCCTGTCCGGCGGCATGGTCCGCCGGGTCGGCATCGCACAGGCGATCGTGAACGACCCGGTGCTCCTGCTGCTCGACGAACCGACTGCCGGGCTCGATCCGGCGCAGCGGCTGCGTTTCCGGGAGCTGCTGCAGGAAATCGGCCGGGACGCGTGCGTCGTCGTGTCCACCCACCTGGTCGAAGACGTCGCCGCGGCGTGCTCGGACGTCGTCCTGTTCGCCGACGGGAAGCTGGTTTTCCAAGGCACGCCAGCCGATCTGGCCTCGGCGGGCGATGCGGCGGACGTCGGCGACAGCCCGATCGAGCGCGGTTATTCGGCGCTGCTCGGCCACGCGCAGGGGAAGGGGTCTTGGTGATGAGCGTGTTCCGAATCGAACTTCGGCGCACCATCGCTCCCTGGGTGCCAGTCGCGATCCTGGCGGTGAGCCTCGGCCTGCTCCTGTTCTCGCGCGGCCCGTGGAGCTCCAATTCCGCGGCCTGGAACGCGACGTGGCTGACCGCGGTGCGGTGGCCGCGCTACCTGCTGGTGCTGATGTGGCCGATCATCGTCGGCGCCGCGGCGATCCAAGGCATGCGGGACGCCCGCGCCGGGGTCGGCGAACTGTTCGGCTCCACTCCCCGGCCTGCCGGGCAGCGAGCCGCCAAGCTCGGTCTCGCCCTCGGGCTCAGCGCGGTGGCGGGCTATCTGGTGCTCGTCGCCGCCGGGGTCGGGCAGGTCATCGCGAAAGACGGCCTGTTCACCACGGCGTGGGTGATGCAACTGGTGCTCGGCGTGCTGTCCGTGCTCGCCGGCGTGGCGCTGGGGCTCGGCCTCGGACGGCTCCTGCCGCATCCGATCACCGCTCCGGTGCTCGCCGTGCTCGCGCTGGCGGGCGGGCTCTTCGCGCAGGTGTCGGGCATGAACGGCACCGGGCCGAACGCGATGGTGCTGCTGGGGATCGGGCAAGTGCAGCCGCACGGTCCGTTCGATCTGCCGAGCCCTGCGGTGGAACTCGGGCAGCTGAGCTGGCTGCTCGGGCTCACCGCCGCGGGAATCCTGTTGCTGCTGGCCGGTTCGGCGCGCGCCAAGGTGCTCGCGCTGCTCCCGGTGGCGGCCGGGCTGGCGGTGGCTTTGCCGCTCTTCCCCGCTTGGTCGACGGACAACTACGTCCCGGACAAGACGGCATCCGCTCTCGTCTGCGACGGCCCGGTGTGCGTCACGCGATTGCACGAGGATTGGCTGTCCACTGTGGCCGGTCCGGGCAAAGAAGCCTTGCGGAATCTGGAAAAACTGCCGAACCATCCGACCCGGATCGAGGAGTCGGCAGAGTCGTTCCGGACCAACAAGGTCGGCCCGCGCGATCCGTCCCGGCTGCTGATTCAGAAGGACTCCTATGCGCTGTGGCACGAGAGCGGCCCAAGTCTCACTATGGTGCTGCTGAGCGGTGCGGGGACGATGCCCTGCCACGCCGCGTCCTACGGCGGCGAGCAGAACGACCGGGAGGACGCTGCGCGCTGGGTGATGGCGCAGTGGCTGGTCGGCTCGTACGCGCCGCCGTCTTCGCAGCGGCTGCCTCCGCTGAAGCCCAGGACGGACTCAGCGTGGGCGGCCTTGAAGGCGGTGCCGGAGGCGGAGCAGACCGCCCGGATCGGCGCGGCTCGCCAGGCGGAGCTGACCTGCGCCGGTGACCCGTTGAAGATTCTCACCGGCGGTGCGCGCTGATGCGGTGGACAGCGCTGTACGTTCGTTCGCGCCACCTCGCGGTGGCACTGGTGGCGGTGTTGCTCTGTGCCGCCGTTCTGCCGCCGCTGCTGGGCGACAACTGGTCGAACTTCTTCGCGACAATCAGCCTCGGCGCCGCGGTCGCGGTGGCGGGCGTGGGCCTCAGCGGGCAAGACCTCGACCTGGACCGCACGGCCTCCTTCCGCTGGCCGCCTCGGCGGCTGGTGCACCTCCTGCTGATCGGTGCGGTGGCCGGTGGAGTAATGCTTGCGGCACAAGGCTTTGTCGACCACCCGATGGAATCCGGCTGGATTCTCCGCAACGCGGCCGGGCTGCTCGGCCTGACCGGGCTGGCGGCCACGCTGTTCGGCGGTCAGTTCGGCTGGACGCTGCCGTTGGCCTGGGCGATGACGGCGGTGTTCGTTCCGAGAGCCGGCCCGGCGCACGACATCGTGGCCTGGCCGGTGGCGACAGCAGACTCCGCCTCAGCGTGGTGGACGGCCGGGCTGCTGTTCGTGGCGGGAACGGCGGCGTACACGGTGGCGGGTGCTCGTCGTTGAGAGCCAACGGATCGGTGAAGCCAGGCGCAGCCCCGTCCCTCCCCCGGGCAGGGGCGGGGCTGCGGACTGGCGCGCCTTCACACATTCCGGTTGTTCGGCTTCACCTCGAGCGGTTCGCGGTCGGGGTCCTCGATGCCCATGCTGATGATGCGTTGTGGGTAGATGCGGATAACAGCGCCGTCGAGGTGGCCGTCCGGTTCGAAGGCGTCCGGCACGGCTTCCGCCCGGCCGCGGATCTCCAAGCAGCGGATACGCATCGGCTTCGTCGAGGGCTGGTCGTCGATCACGATGGCGACCTCGCCGTTGGCCTCGACGTTGCGGTACTTCCGGCTCTTCGTCAGGTTGTAGCCGGACACGTCGATGGTCTGCGTGTCCGGATTCCAGGAAAACGCGACCGGGCTGACCTGCAGGGTTCCATTCGGCTGCTGCGTGGCGACCCGGGCGAGCGGCTGGTCGGCCAGGTAGCTGAGTTCTGCGTCGGTGAACATGCACCTACCGTGCAAGTTCAAGCTTGCTTGAAGTCAAGCGCACGCGGGGGATCACGTGCTCGGCGAACCGGCGCATCTCCGCTTCGAAGGGCTGAAATTGCAGCATAAACGTCTCGATTCCCAGGTCAGCCCACTCGCGGATCCGCTGTGCGACAGTGTCGTAACTGCCCACCAGCCCGGCCGCGGTGCCGCCGTTCGTGCCTATGTGCGGGTACTTCGCGAACGTCTGAAACATCACCGCCTTCGGATCGGCGTCCGCGACAAGCGCCTCCCAGCGCGCCTTGCCCGCCTCGGCCAGTTCCCACAACGCCGCCAGTTCCGCTTCCGCCTCGGCGTCGGTTTCGCGGGCGACCACGAACGCGGACAGTCCAAATCGGACTGGCGGGCCGACGCGCGGGCGGGTGGCGACGTCCTCGATCAGCCGGGCGACGTTCTCCTGAGGCTGCCCGTTGATGAACCACACGTCGGCCTTGTCCGCCACCAGCGCTCGCGCCGGGTCCGACTCGCCGCCCACGTACACGGTCGGCGACGAACCAGCGGGACGCAGCTGGTACCCGTCGACCTGGAAATGCTTGCCCTCGAACGAAACTCGCTCGCCGGCCAGCAGTCCGCGCACGACGCTGATCCACTCGCGGCCGTATTCGTACCGTTCGTCGTGTTCGGCGAACGGAATGCCGGCTCGCGCCAATTCCGGCTTGAACCAGGCGTTGACCAGGTTCAGCCCGAACCGGCCGCCGCTGATCTCCTGGATTTGCAGCGCCTGTTTGGCCAGCACCACCGGGTGCACGAGATACGGCTTGATCGCCGCGATGATCTCGATCCGCTCGGTGAGCGCGGCGAGCGCCGCCGCGGACGTCCACGTCTCCAGCTGGTCCAGTTCGTCGCCGAACGGATTCACCACGTGCTGGGCGATGAGCGTCGAATCGAAACCGAGCCGGTCGGCCTCGACGATCAGCCGCCGGTTGCGTTCCCAGCTCGCGTCCACCGGATCGGCCGGATGATCGAACGGGCCCCACGACCCGTAGACGACCGCCCATACCCCGAACCGCGGCTGTGCCACAGCGACCACGACGGAACTCCTCACCTCGCGCGGATGAACGCGGTCACCGTCGCTTGCCCGGAAGGCACCGGCAACCGGTCCCACGCAGTGGCGGGGAGGAGAGGTTTGTACTGGTCAGGCGAAGAGCCCGTCACCCCAGTTGCTGGTCGGGGTGAGACCCGGCGGGATCGCGAAGTGCGCGGAACCGGTGTGCTGCAGGTACTCCATCATCGCGTCCTTCGACGAAAGCACCTGCTGCATCGGGACATACTGCGTGCGCGTGTCCCGGTTGAACGCCAGGAAGAACAGCCCCGCCTCGAGGTGGCCGACGCCGTCGGAGCCGTCGACGAAGTTGTAGCCGCGGCGCAGGATCTGGACGCCCTTGCGCGTCTGGCGCGAGGCCAGCCGGATGTGCGCGTCTTCGGCGATCAGCGGCGTTCCGCCCGCGCCGCCGACCTGCAGGTCGACCTGGTCGAACTCGCCGGTTTGCCCGAGCGGCGCACCGCTTCCCTTGGTGCGCCCGACAATCTGCTCCTGTCCGGCAAGCGTCTCGCGGTCCCAGGTTTCGATGTGCATCCGGATCCGGCGCGCCACCAGGTAGGTGCCGCCGGCCATCCACGCCTGTCCGTCGCCGGCCTGCGCCCACACCTGGTCGCGGAGCACGTCGGTGTCCTCGGCCTTGACGTTGTTGGTGCCGTCCTTGAAACCGAACAGGTTGCGTGGCGTCTGCTGCGAGCGCGACGTCGACGAACTGCGGCCGAACCCGAGCTGCGACCAGCGCACCTCGGTGACGCCGAAGCCCAGCCGCACCAGGTTGCGGACCGCGTGCACCGCCACCTGCGGATCGTTCGCGCAGGCCTGAATGCACAGGTCGCCGCCGCTGCGGGCCGGGTCGAGTTTGTCCTTCGGGAACGCGGGCAGGTCGATCAGCTGCGGCGGGCGTTTCGCGGCGAGGCCGAACCGGTCGTCGAAGAGCGAGGGGCCGAAGCCGATCGTCAGCGTCAGATCGGAGGCGGGCAGGTCGAGCGCCTCGCCGGTGTCGTCCGGCGGCGCTTGCGCGGACCCGGCGAGCGCGCCGTTCGGGCCGACCTCCTCGCCCGCGGTCATCCGCCGTGCCGCGGCAGTCCAGGTGCGCAGCAGTTCGCGGAGCTTCTTGGGGTCCTTCGTGGTCACGTCGAGCGCGGCGAAATGCAGGTTCGGCTGCGCCGGGGTGACGATGCCCGCCTGGTGCTCGCCGTGGAAGTCGACCTTGGACGTCGCGGCCGCGGCAGGGGTGTCGCCGCCGAGCCGGTCGAAGCCGACTCCAGCCGCCGCGCCCGCGCCGGCCAGCGCGACCCCCGCGCCGGCCAGCCCGAACAGCCTCCGGCGGGAAACCTGGGTTCCCTCTTCTGTCACTTCGCCACGACCTCCGCGACCTTGCTGAGCGGCTCGCTCAGCGCGTCGACCGCCGACGCGAACGCCTTGATCTGATCCTGGGAGAGCTCGTTGTAGTACTTGAAACCGTCCCCGGAGCGGGTCTTGTCGAGCAGCCCCTGCACGTTCGCGAACTCCTTGTCCAAAGTGGACACCAGGGTCGCGTCGCGCTCCTGCAGGATCGGCCGCAGCGCGGCGATCGCGCCCTTGGAACCGTCGAGGTTGGCCTGGAAGTCCCACAGGTCGGTGTGCGAAAAGGTCTCCTCCTCGCCGGTGATCTTCTTGGTCGCGACCTCGTCGAGCAGGCCCTTCGCGCCGTTGGCCAGGTCCAGCACGCTCAGCTGCAGCGTCTTGGTCTTGGCGACGAGCGCCTTGACGTCGGTGAGCAGCTTGTCGGCGATCTGCGGGCTGTCCGGCTTCAGGCCGGTGGTCCACAGGTCTTTCTCCAGCCGGTGGAAGCCGGTGAACTGCTGGCCCGGCTCGACGTCGGCCTCGCGGGCGTCGATCGACGGGTCGAGGTCGCCGAACTTCTCCGCGACCGGCTCGATCCGCTCGTAGAACACGCGAGTGCGGGCGTACTCGGCCTTCGCCTCGTCGACCTTGCCCGCCTTGACCGCGGCGACGAACTTCGCAGTTTCGGTCTCCAGCGCCGAGCTGTTGTTCTCGACGTAGGTCGCGTAGCTCTTGGTGGCAGCGGTCTTCTGCGCGCTGGCGTTGCTCTGGCCCTGCGCACCGCCGGTGACGGTGAAGTCGCCGCGGATGCCGTTGCCCGCCATGCCCGGCTTGCACGCGGTCTGGTACTTGCCCGCGTCCGGGACCTCGACGATGAGCCGCCGGTTCAGTCCCGGCGCGATGTTCTCGACCTCGCCCATGATCCGGTCGCCCTCGGCGTAGAGGTAGAACTCGGTGACCTTGGTGCCCTTGTTGGCGATCTCGAAGGTCAGGTTGCCCGCGGCCGCGGTCGTCGCCGACACCGAGCACGCGGTGTCGGACGCCTCGACCTTGATCGGCCCGCCCGCGGCCGCGCCGGAAGGACCGGACGCGGAGTTCGTGCTGTCGCAGGCGGTCAGCGCGACGAGCGCGCCGAGACTGGTGAGCACAGCCGTCGAGGTTTTGCGGAACTGGGGCACGGTCACTCCTTGGCGGCGGCCGGGGCGGCGGGTGCCGCTTCGGTCTTGTTCTTGCGGGCGGGCTTGAGGAACAGCGGCAGCACGATCGCCACGTAGACGACCCATGCGATCGCTTGCAGCACAGTGGTTTGCTGCGAATAGTTGAAGATTCCCTTGAGCAGCGCGCCGTACCAGGAGGTTTCCGGCAGCGTGCTCGACGCGTCGAAGGCGAGCGTGGTCAGGCCGGGAATGAACCCGGCTTCCTGCAGGTCGTGCAGGCCGTAGCCGAGGACGCCGGCGGCGACGAACACCAGCAGCACACCGGTGATCGTGAAGAACTTCGCCAGGTTGAACCGCACCGCGCCGCGGTAGAGCAGGTAAGCGAGCACGATCGCGGCGGCGATCCCGATCACGAACCCGATCAGCGGCTGCAGGGTGTCGGACTGCGCGGTCTGCACGGCCGAGTAGAAGAAGACAGCGGTTTCGAGCCCTTCGCGGCCGACCGCGAGGAACGACAGCAGCAACACCGCCGCCGGACCGACCTTGAGCGCGTCCTCCATCTTGCCGCGCAGTTCGGCCGCGATGTGCCGGGAAGCCTTGCGCATCCAGAAGATCATCGCGGTGACGAAGACGACCGCGACAATGGAAAGCGTGCCGCCGAGCAGTTCCTGATGCTCGAAACTCAACTGTGCGGTGCTGTAGGTGAGGATCGCGCCGACGCCGACCGACAGCAGTACAGCCGCGCCGACGCCGGGCCACACGAACCGCAGCGCGTGCCGTCGCTCGGTTTTGACCAGGAAGGCGACCAGGATGCTCACCACAAGCGCGGCTTCGAGGCCTTCGCGCAGCCCGATGAGCGCGCTCGAAAACACCACTGTTCAGCCCTCCTTCGACTACCTGACCTGATGTTTTTAGGTAAGGCTTGCCTGTAAGTCCAGAGGGAGTTTCGCTGAACGGGCCCGGCAAAGCGGGCAAAACGACGTTCTCCGGGGAGTTAGGTTAGGGTAACCGCAGGTCAGAGCGTCGCCGGGTGGTCACGTAACGAATTGTGTGACCTGGGCGGCTCAGGCGTCGAGTTAACCATCCGCTTGCCATTCGCCCAGTCCAGCGTCCCTCAGCCGGGTTCATCAGTAACCTGTCCGGGTGGCCGATACCACTCAGCCGACGATCGCCCCGTCCCCGACGGGCCCGCCGCGCCGCTACCCGAGCCGCATCGCGTTCGCGCTGGGTCTGGTGCTGACCGGGGTCGTGCTGGTGGTGACCATCGGAATCCAGAATCCGAACCCGCCCGCCCCTCCGGCCGCGGCCGCTCCGCCGCCGGTTTCGCCGAAGCCGGAACCGCGCCCGCAACCCGGCACCGAAGCCCCGCGGGTCGGTTTGGCCGCTCCGCCGGACCGCCCGCTGGTGTCCGACCAAGCGGAACTGGACGCGTGGGCGACCCGAGTCGCCGACAAGACGCGGCTGGACGCGCGCGTGCTCGCCGCGTACGGGCGCGCGGAAATGTGGATGCAGCGGCAAAAACCGTCGTGCCACCTCTCGTGGGCGACGCTCGCCGCGATCGGAAACCTGGCGTTCGGAACGGAAAAACCCGGCCCCGACGGCACCATGGCGGTCAACCCCGATCGGGCGGAAGGCCCGGACACCGACGGAGGAAAGCTCGACGGCGACCGCACCGCCGACCACCGCGTCGGCCCGCTGCGGATCATGCCCGCCGCTTGGCACAAACACGCCCAACGCGCGAACGGCGACGGCAAACCGGCAGACCCCCGCAACCTCGACGACGCGGCCTTCACCGCCGCCCGCTACCTCTGCTCGGGCGACGACGACCTGGGCGCTCCGGCGGGCTGGTGGAAAGCGATGCTGTTCTACAACCCGGCGGTGAACTACGTGCAAGACGTTTTCACCGCAGCCGATTCTTATGCGGCGGAGAGCGTGGCTCCCTGAGCCGGGCCGGGCCAGGCCGGGTCGGCGGGGTTGGTGGGGTTGGCCGGGTCGACCGGGTTGGTCAGCGGCTCGTTGGCCGGGTGGCCTGGCTGGTGGGGCGGCCTGAGCTGGTCGGTGGGGTGGCTTGAGCTGGTTGGCGAGCGACGGCGGCTTGGCTCGGTATTCGGCCGGGGCCGGTTTTTGTTGCTGCGCTTGGCTTTCAGTGATGGGCAGGCGCGATTCGCCGTTCCAGTTCGCCCAGCGACTTGCCGGTGCGGCGGGTTGACCGGTGCGGTGGTTTGGGCCGATTCGGCTCGGCGTGGCGCGCTGTTCTGGTTCGGCAGTGGTCCGCCAGTGCGTGGCGCGTGGCCGGTGCGCGGTCTGGGGCGGATCCACCTCGTAGCTGCTCGGCGTGGCTCGTCGGTGCGGCGGCGCGCGGCGCAGTCAGCAGGCGGCAGTCAGTGGGTCGTCAGCGCGGCGCTCACTCGCACCGGCTTCTGCGCCACGCCCTCGGCGCGCACCGGCTGCTTGCGCGGCTGGACCGGGTGGCGTTCGTTCAGTTCGACGAGCGTCGGCGCCAGCGCCATCAGCACCAGCACGATCAGCCCGGCGGTCGCTCCGATCACGGTCAGCGCGGTCATGTCGGCCTCCTCTAATCGCTCTCTGTGATGACACCAAGGATCGCGCTTCGCCCGGTCTGCCCGGATCGGCCGACCGGCCGAGCCGCGGCGCCGGATGGCCAGGCTTCCCCGCTGCCCTGTTCACTTCAGAAGACGCGCCGGGGCCGTGCTGGATCCGGCGGTTGCACGTGAGTGCCTCCGCGGGTGCACATTCGGGACATGCGGGTTCAGCGGTCGCTGAGCGTGATCCTCGCCCTGACCTCGCTGATCGCCTCGAGATACTCCGGCACCGGGTTCATCGCCGACGCCATCCGCAGTTGTGCGAGCGCCTCGGCCAAACGGCCGAGGCGCTGGAGGGTGCGGCCGAGCACGAACCGGGCGTAGTGGTCGGTCGGGTCGAGTTCCAGTACGCGGGTGAACGCGCGTTCGGCGCGGCGCAGCTGGGCGGAGTGGAAGTACGCGCGTCCGGCGAGCAGTTGCACGCTCGGCTTGTCCTGCTCGTCGGCGAGCAGGGGTTCGAGTTCTTTGAGCGCGTCGAGCGGACGTCGTCGCGCGACCAGATGTTCGGCGTTGCGGAACCTGCGGAAGCGCGATTCGCCGTCGGGTTCGGGGGCTGCTGCGGCGTCCGTCATGGTCGCCTCACGATACCGGCGCGGAGGGCGTTGCACGACCGTCAGACGAGTCGTGATGGACTGTTCCGCCATGAGCAGCGATCAGGAACCCGACTACGTGGGACTGGCGCCGTACCTCTACTACAGCGATGCGACCGCCGCGCTCGCGTGGCTGACCAGGGTGTTCGGCTTCACCGAGGAAGTCCGCTTCGAGGACGGGGCGGGCGAGGTCTTCCAGGCCACGCTCCGCGCGGGCGGCGCGCGGCTGCAGCTGGCCGGGGTCGGTCCCGAATACTGGGAGGCCAAGGGGGTCGAGGGGCCGGTCGGGCAGTTGAACGTCGTGTACGTGACCGACGTCGACGCGCAGCACGAGCGCGTCTCCGCGGCGCTCGGCGAGGACGCCGCACCGGAACCGCCCCAGGACCAGCCTTACGGTGCGCGGATCTTCACCGTGGCCGATCCCGGCGGCAACAGCTGGACGTTCTGGCAGCAGGTGACCGATCAGGTCGAGCTGCCGTCGGGGTGGCGCGAAGTCCGGCCGGAGGACCAAGCCGCCGACGAGACCGGCGAAGTGCCCGGCTGAGCTGGAGAACACGCAGCGGAACGGCCCCGCACCGGCCTGGCCTCCAACGGGTGAACCCGCTGGGCGGTTACTCTGGGCGGCGTCACCGCAGGCACGACCCACCAAGGAGCAGAGCGTGGCTCTCATCGAGCAGGTAGGCGCGCGCGAGATTCTCGATTCGCGCGGGAACCCGACCGTCGAGGTGGAGGTGGCGCTCGACGACGGCACCCTGGCCAGGGCCGCGGTCCCGTCCGGCGCGTCGACCGGCGAGCACGAAGCGGTCGAGCTGCGCGACGGGGACACCGGCCGCTACAACGGCAAGGGCGTGGAGCGCGCGGTCGCCGCGGTGCTCGACGAGATCGGGCCGGACCTGGTCGGCGTCGAAGCGGTCGACCAGCGGATCGTCGACCAGAAGCTGGTGGACCTCGACGGCACGCCGGCGAAGTCGCGGCTGGGCGCGAACGCCATTCTCGGTGTCTCGCTCGCCGTCGCGAAGGCCGCCGCGGAATCGGCCGAGCTGGAGCTGTTCCGCTACCTGGGCGGGCCGAACGCGCACGTGCTGCCGGTGCCGATGCTGAACATCCTCAACGGCGGCGCGCACGCCGACACCGACGTCGACATCCAGGAATTCATGATCGCGCCGATCGGCGCGGAGTCGTTCCGCGAGGCGCTGCGCTGGGGCACCGAGGTGTACCACGCGCTGAAGTCCGTGCTGAAGGGTCGCGGCCTGTCCACCGGCCTCGGCGACGAGGGCGGTTTCGCGCCGAGCCTCGCCAACAACCGCGAGGCGCTCGACCTGATCCTCGCCGCGATCGAGAAGGCCGGCTACGCGCCGGGCCGCGACGTCGCGCTCGCGCTGGACGTCGCCGCGACCGAGTTCTACTCCGATGGCGCGTACACCTTCGAGGGCTCGAAGCGCAGCGCGGAGCAGATGTCCGCGTACTACGGCGAACTGCTGCGCGACTACCCGCTGGTCTCCATCGAGGACCCGCTGAGCGAGGACGACTGGGACGGCTGGGTCCAGCTGACCTCCGAGATCGGCGACAAGGTCCAGCTCGTCGGCGACGACCTGTTCGTCACCAACCCGGACCGGCTCGAGGAGGGCATCACCCGCCGCGCGGCGAACGCGCTGCTGGTGAAGGTCAACCAGATCGGCACCCTGTCCGAGACGCTGGACGCGGTGTCGCTGGCCACGTCGTACGGCTACAAGTCGATGATGAGCCACCGGTCCGGCGAGACCGAGGACACCTTCATCGCCGACCTCGCGGTCGCCACCGGCGTCGGCCAGATCAAGACCGGAGCCCCGGCGCGCGGCGAGCGGATCGCGAAGTACAACCAGCTCCTGCGCATCGAGGAAACCCTCGCGGACGCCGCGCGCTACGCCGGCGACCTCGCCTTCCCGCGGTTCAGCGCGGAGGCCTGAGGGGCACATGGCCGACCGGGGGAGGGCGCGCGGCCGTCGCGGCGGCCGGGCCGCGGGAAGCGGGTCCAGCAGGGCCCGCCGTCCCGCATCGGCCCGGCGCCGCACCGGCGCGGGCACGACGGAGACGACCAGGGCCCGGCTACGCCGCGGCCTCGCGGCGAAGCGCGCCTCCGGTGCGGCCAAAGTGCTCGGCATGTCGACCACCCGGCGCGCCGCCGTGGTGGCGATCGTGGTGTGCGCGCTGGCCTTCACCGTCGCAGTCCCGTTGCGCACCTACCTTTCCCAGCGTTCCGAGGTCCGCGACCAGGAAGCGCAGCTGGCCCAGCTCCAGCACGAGGTCGCCCAGCTGCGCGACCGCAAGGCCCAGCTGAGCGATCCGGCCCAGATCGAGGCGGAAGCCCGTCGTCGGCTCCGGTACGTGAAGCCTGGCGAGACCCCGTGGATGGTCCAGTTGCCTGAGGATCAGCCTGGTTCGCCGACGGCTGCTCAGCCTGGGCAGCAACCTGCTCCGCAGGCGCCTTGGTACGAGAACCTTTGGGCGCAGGTTTCCGGGGGTTGAGGTTTCCCGGGTAGTGGGTTGTTCGCTGGGTTGTTGGGCGGGCGAGGTTCCTGGCTGGGCGGGCCTTGGTGGTCGGGCAGGAGTTCGGCCGAGTGAGGCTGACGGCTGGGGCGGATCATGGCCGAGCAGCATCGTCGGCCGCGCGAGGTTCCTGGTTGGGCGAGCTTGGTGGTCGGTCGGGATCTTCGCTGGGGCTGCTGGCTGGAGTCGTTGGCCGAGTGCGATGGTCGGGTTGCGTGAGGTTCCTGGTCGTGTGGGCTTGCTGGTCAGGCGGAATTTCAGCCGGGCAGGCTGATGGCTGGGCCGGTCCATTGGCCTAGCGGGACTGGTCGGTTGCGTCCAGCCGGGATCTCGGCTCGGTGGTGCTGGTGGCTGGGGCGGATCATTGGCCGAGCAGGATCGTCGGCTGCGTGAGGTTCCTAGCCAGTCGGGTCCTCCGTTCGGTAAGGCTGGCGGCTGGGCGGGGTCGTCGGCTGCGTGGGGTTCCTGGTCGGGGTAGGGCGCTGCTGGGCGAGGTTGCTGGCTGAGCGAGTGTCTTGTCCGGCGGGGTTGCCGACCGGGTGCGGTTGCGGCGGCTCGTGCCGGTGATTCTTGGTTGGGCTTGAGGCGGCTCCTCGAGGTCGTGAGTTTCGGTGGTTCTCGGCTGGGCGGCCGAGTCTTCGTGATGCGGTCCTTGGGTTTTCTTTCATTTCGGTGCCTTGATTTCGCGGCGAAGCTTCGGCTGCCATCCACGTTAACCACAGCGCAAGGGCCCCGGAGGCGGCTGCGGCGAGTTGTCCACACGGTGTGCGGGTTGTGGACAACTCGGCCGTTTCGGCGGAGGTCGCGAGGGGTCGGGCGGGCGGCGGCATTAGCCTGGAGAGCGTGAACAGCAGCACGGAGACACCCCGATTCGAGCCCGTCACCGATGCCGACCGGGAGGTCATCGCGCAGCAGCTCGGACGGCCGCCGCGGGCGTTGCGGGCGGTGGCCGCGCGGTGTCCTAGCGGGCATCCTTCGGTGGTCCAGACCAGTCCGCGGTTGGAGAACGGGACGCCGTTCCCGACGTTGTATTACTTGACCTGCCCGCGGCTGACGTCGATGGTGGGCACGCTGGAAGCGTCCGGCGTGATGAAGGAGATGACGGAACGGCTCACCACCGATCCCGAACTCGCGGCGACTTACCAGCGCACGCACGAGACGTACCTCGCCGAGCGGGACGCCATCGAGTCGCTCGGGACTCAGGTGACCGCGGGCGGGATGCCCGGGCGGGTGAAATGCCTGCACGTCCACCTCGCGCACACGCTCGCGGCCGGCCCGGGGGTGAACCCGTTCGGCGACGAGACCCTCGCCTGGGTCCGCGAACAGGGCTGGCCGACGGGCGACTGCGCCGGGTAACGCTCCGGTCTCGGGCGCGGATAGGCACAGCAGAGGCCGGTGCCCGCCTGGGTGGGAATGCTTCGCGGCGCGCACCGGAGCTGCACACCGAGCAGGCGAGCCTGGGTGCACCGCCGGGCGCGCCGGGGAGGGGCGGAAAGTGCGGGTGCCACGGAGATTTCGGCGATCGGTGCGCGCTGATGCGTCTCCTGATGCGGAGGCTCGGGCCGAAGCGGCGGCGGATGGTGCGGGTGCGGGAGTTGCCGGTGGTGTGTTGGGTGCTGGCGACGAGGCAGTCGGTGACGCGGCGGTCGGTGAGTCCAGTGCGGGCCGTGGGGCGGTTGGTGACGGTGAGGTTGTCGATGCGGCCGGTGACCGGGCCGCGGATGGGATCGCTGCTGTCGGCGGGGAGGTCGGCGAGCGCGGGTTCGCCGAGGTGCTCGATGGCGGTGCTGACGGGATCGTTGCGGGCGGTGATGCAGCTCGCGGTGCCGAAAGCGCTGGCGGCGAAGTAATTCGCGACTCGGCGGTTGGCGGCTTCAGCGCCGATGGCGGGGCGGTCAGTGACGGGGCCGTGGACGGGATCGCGGCTGGTGCCGAGGCCAGTCTTGACGGCGAGGTTGTCGATGCCATCGCCGACGGGACTGCTACCGGCGGGGAGGTCGGCGAGCGCGGGGTTGCTGCGGTAGCTGATGGCAGGACCGCTGGTGGTGATCTAGTGCGCGGCGACGAGATCGGTGAAGGTGGCACCGATGGCGAAACCGTCAGCGCGACAGTCAATAGAGACCACGTCGATGAGGCGGCGGCTGACGTAGCGGCCGAAGACGGCGAAACCGCCTCTGGTTCGGCTGAAACCAAGAAGAGAACTGCCGTGTTGGTCGGGCCGCCGCTGGATCGGTCTCGGTGGGTGCGGGTTCGGGTGCGGCGGGGGCGTTATCGGGCTCGGAGGGCGGCTTCGCGGCATCGGACGGTGGTCGCCGTGCTCGCGGGGGTTCTCGGGGTGCTTCCGGCGGTCGTCGGTGCTGGGGTCGTCGTCGGGTGGGCCGGGCGGATGCCGGTGGTGCATACGGCGGACGTTATGCCTGATCAGGGATATGACCCGGGGATTCGCGGCGTCTCGGTCGACGGGCGGTTGCCTGACGCGCCGGTGCCGGTTCCGCTGCCTGCGTATGACCTTCCGGACGGGCCGCTCGGGATTCCGGCGACCGCGCTGGCCGCGTATCGGCATGCGGCCGAAGTCCTCGGGAAAGAGCAGCCGGGGTGCCATATCGACTGGGCGCTCGTCGCGAGCATCGGGCGGATCGAGTCGGATCACGCGCGGGGCGGGTACGTTGACGCTGCTGGGACGACGCTTCAACCGATCCTCGGGCCGCAGCTCAACGGGACTGGGCCGTACGCGGCGATTCCGGACACTGATCACGGCGTGCTCGACCACGACCCGGTTTGGGATCGTGCGGTTGGGCCGTTTCAGTTCATTCCGGCGACCTGGCGGATCTACGCGGCGGACGGCAACGGTGACGGCAAGGCCGACCCCGGCAATCTCTTCGATGCCTCGCTCGCGGCGGCTCGTTATCTGTGCTCCGGCGGGCTTGATCTGGCCAATCCGGACCAGTTGAGGACTGCGATCTACCGCTACAACAACTCCGACGCGTACGTCACCACGGTCATTCTTTGGGCGGAGGCATACCGGAAGGGCGTCGCGCAGGTGCCGGACAGTCCGGTTCCGGTTGGGGTGCCCGGGCCGACGACGTCCAGTGTCGCGCCGACGGCGAATGGGCCGCGGCCGCCGCAAGTGGGGACCTCGTTGCCCCCGGTTTCTACGGGGGCGCCGTCGGTGACGCCTACCGGGACGACGCTGCCGGGCAGTTCGTCCGGGTCTCCGTCGGGCAGTCCGAGTGAAACGCCGACCAGTTCGACGTGCGGATCCACCACCACGACCACGACTACGGCGACTACGGCACCGACGGAGACCTGCACCTCGTCGAGCAGCAGCCAGGCGAGCAGCGGGACGTCGGCTGCCGGCTAACCCGCGAAACCAGCGAAACCGGGCGACGCGATCTCCTCCGGTAGCCTCGCTTACATCATTACAAAGCAGGGGAGCCGATGAGTCTGCGTCAGTTCGAGTACGCCTTGGCGGTCGCCGAGGCGGGGTCGGTGACCGCCGCGGCTGAGCTGCTTCACGTCGCTCAGCCGTCCGTTTCGCAGCAGATCCGGGGGCTTGAGCGGGAACTCGGCGTGCAACTTTTCTCCCGCACGCCCAGCGGGCTGGTGCCGACCGTCGTGGGGCGGGCGTTTCTCAAGGACGCTGAAGTCGCCGTAAGGGCGGCGCGGCGGGCGCAGGCGACCGCGCGTGCGGGCGCGGACGAGTTGGCCGGCGAGTTGCTCGTCGCGGCGCAGATGGGGTTGGGGACTCGGCAGTTGCCGGGTGCGTTGGCTGCCTTGCGAAAAAAGTTTCCGCGGTTGGCGGTGACCGTTTTCGAGGAGCCGAATCCTGCGGAGCTGGAGCAACTGGCGCGGCGTGGGGTGCTGGATCTCGCGTTGCTCGGGTCGGCGTGTGATGAAGGGCTGTACGAGGGGCATCACCTCGGCGACGAGGAGTTCGTGGTTGTCCTCGGAACCGGGCATCGGTTGCTCAAGAAAGACCGGATTGCGTTGCGGGAGTTGGCAGAAGAGCAGTGGATCCGGTTCGATCCGGATAGCGCGCTCGACGGTCACTTGACAGAAGTGTTGCGCGACAACGGTTTGGCGCCGACGGCGGTCGCACGGGTGTCGCAGACGTCGACGGCGGTGCGGTGGGCCGCGCACGGGCTGGGCGTGACGCTTGTTCCGGCGTCGGCGGTGCCGGAGGGGCATGAGCACCTCGTGCGGCCGGTGTTTCCGGTCGTGGCCCAGCCCGTCGTCGCGGCGGTGCGGCCCGGGGCTGGGCCCGCGGAGATGGCGTTGCTCGAGTTTCTGCGGCAGGAAGCCTGGTCCGAAGCCCCGGCCGCCTGAAGCGTCAGAGTTGCGTGTCGCCTCCGTCTACGACCAGTTCGATGCCGGTGGTGAAGGTGGCGTCGAAGGCCAGGAAGGCGACGGCACGGGCGATTTCGACAGGGGTGCCCAGCCGTTTCATCGGGTTCGCCGCGGCGCGGGCGGCCTTGAACTGTGCGGCCTCCTCGGCCGACATGCCGGCTTCCAGGATCTCGGTGTCGATGGGGCCAGGGCTGAGCGCGTTCACCCGGATGCCGCGCGGGAGCAGTTCGGCGGCGAGGGTTCGGGCCATCGATCGCAGGGCGGCTTTGCCCGCGGAGTAGACGCTGGTTTCGGCAAGGCCCATGACGTTCGCGGTCGAGGTGGTCAGGACGACGCCCGCCCCGGAACGCAGCAGGGGCGCGAGCTTCTGAACGGTGAAGTACGCGCCCTTGACGTTCACCGCGAACTGTTCGTCGAACTGCTCCTCGGTGACTGACTCGAACGGTGCCGTCCGAGCGATCCCGGCGTTGACGAACAGGGCGTCGACCGGGCCGGGGACCTGGGCCGCCAGCGCGTCCAGATCGGAGAGCGACGCCACATCGCCGCGGACGGCTGTCGCGCGGTCACCGAGTTGGGTCAAAGCGGCGTCGAGGCGGGGCTGCGAACGGCCGGTGATGATTACGCGAGCGCCGCCGTCGGCGAATAGTTTCGCGGTGGCGAAACCCATTCCGGTGCTGCCGCCGGTGACGACGACAGTTTTGTCCTGATAAGCATTCATCGCGGGTATTCGCCTCCGTCGACGGCCAGACCGCTTCCGGTCAGCCAGTTCGCTTGGTCGGACAACAGGAAGAGCACGGCGTTGGCGATGTCGTCAGGGTCGCCGTCCCGGCCCAGCGGGACGCCGGGGAGAGCAAAACCGGGCATCAGGGTCGCCCACTGCTCGCGCGTGGCGACGCCGCCGGGGGTGGCGGTCCGGCCAGGGGACACGGTGTTGACGCGGACACCGGAGGGCGCTAGTTCGGCGGCCAGGCCTTGGCTGTACGCCTCCAGTGCGGTTTTCGCGGCGACGTAGTGCAGGAAGGGCGGGAACGGCGGACGGATCGCGGCGGTGGAGATGTGCACGATCGAGCCCGATCCCCGCTCCCGCATGCCAGGGGCCAGCAGTGCGTCCAAGCGGACGGCGGCCAGGAGGTTCACCGACAACGCGTCCTGCCATTCGTCGTCGGGGATCTCCAGCGCGCTGGGGTGCGGACGCGCGCCGCCCGCGTTGTGGACCAGCAGGTCGACGCCGCCGAGGACCTCCTGTGCGGCGGAGGCGACCGTCTGGGCGCCGGCCTGGGTGCGGACGTCGGCCTCGACGAAGGACGCGCCTTCCGGCACCGGGCCGGCCGACCGGGCGGTGGTGAGCACCGTCGCGCCCGCGGCCAGCAATTGCGCCACGATCGCCGCGCCGATTCCGCGGGAACCGCCGGTGACCACTGCGCGCTTTCCCGCTATCCCGTAATCGGGCATGCCAATAAACCTCTCGATAAAAGAAGAAGAAAACCGCCGCGAAACGAAATGCGGCGAACACGTCGACCGTACGGCCGGAAAAGCGGAAAAGGCAAAGACCAAATGTCGGTGAGGGGGCATAGGACCCGCCTATGCCCGCCTCGTCTGCGAAGCGCCGCGGACCAAGTAAAGTCGGAGGCATGCCTCGGGTAGCTGCGATCGACTGTGGGACCAACTCCATCCGTCTGCTCGTCGCCGAGTTGACGCCGCGCCACGACGGCACGGTCGACCTGCGCGACCTGCACCGCGAGATGCGCATCGTGCGGCTCGGTCAGGGCGTCGACGCCACGGGCCGGCTCGCGCCGGAAGCGCTCGAGCGCACCCGCGCGGCGCTCGCGGACTACACCGTCGCCGCGCGGCGCAAGGGCGTCGAGAAGGTGCGCATGGTCGCCACCTCGGCGACGCGCGACGCGAGCAACCGCGACGAGTTCTTCGCGATGACCCGCGAGACGCTCGGCGTCGAGGCCGAGGTGATCAGCGGCGACGAGGAAGCCCGGCTGTCCTTCACCGGCGCGGTCGGCGAGCAGGACCCCGACGACGGGCCGTTCGTGGTCGTCGACGTCGGCGGCGGCTCCACCGAACTCGTGCTCGGCACCTGGAACGGCCGCGAGGCCGAGGTGATCGCCGCGAAATCCGTCGACATCGGCTGCGTCCGGATCACCGAGCGCGCGCTGAAGGGCGACCCGCCGACCGCCGACGAGGTCTCCGCCGCCCGCGAGCTGGCCCGCGGCATCCTCGCCGAGGCCTTCGACGTCGTGGACGTCGCGAAGGCCCGCACCTGGATCGGCGTGGCAGGCACCGTGACCACGTTGTCAGCGGTTTCGCTGGGGCTGCCCGAGTACGACTCCGAGCGCATTCACCTGTCGAAACTGAGCCACGGCGAGATCGACCGGGTCGCGCAGGAGCTCCTCGCGGCCGACCGCGAGACCCGCGCCGCGAACCCGGTGATCCACCCCGGCCGGGTCGACGTGATCGGCGGCGGCGCGGTCGTCGTGCAGGTGCTCGCCGAGGAACTCGCCGCGCGCGGTGGTCCGGACCAGCTGGTCGTCAGCGAGCACGACATCCTGGACGGGATCGCTTTGGCGCTCGCCTGAACGCTCCGCGATGCCCCGGTGACCACGCGCTCATCCCGCGTCCGAACCCGTACCAAAATGACCGAACGTCATCTACCTCACTTCGTTGTGGGCTGACTGGGTGACGGTTGTCGTTGTTATTCATGTGCAACCCGGTGATCCGGTTACGAAGGGCCGATCACGCTAGCCTCCATCTCGCTATTCGGACGCTAGAAACGGAGGGGACATGCGGGGTTCATCCAGGCTCTGGAGCGCGGCCGCTGTCGTGACAACCTTGTCACTGCTCCTGACTGCCTGTGGGGGCGGCGGATCCAGCAGTGGCTCGTCAGGCGAAGCCGACCCGAACGGGACATTCACCGTCTACGGCACGGAACCGCAGAACACGCTGATCCCCACGAACACCAACGAACTCGGCGGTTCCAAGGCCGTCGACCCGATGTTCTCCGGACTCGTGGCGTACAAGGGCGAAAACGGCGAGCCGTACAACTTGATGGCGGAGTCGATCACCACGACCGATTCCAAGGTCTTCGACATCAAGATCAAGCACGGCTGGAAGTTCCACGACGGCACCGAGGTCAAGGCGAAGAACTTCGTCGACGCCTGGAACTACGGGGCCAACTCCGCGAACGGCCAGATCAACAGCACGTTCTTCGAGAACATCCAGGGCTACTCCGACGTCCACCCCGCCGACAAGGCGGCGAAGCCGACCACGGACAAGATGTCCGGCCTGGTCGTGAAGGGCGACTACGAGTTCCAGGTGACGCTGGAAGCGCCGTTCTCCGTTTTCACCACCAAGATCGGCTACACCGCGTTCGCGCCGCTGCCGGACTCCTTCTTCAAGGACCCCGCTGCGTTCGCGAAGCACCCCATCGGCAACGGCCCGATGAAGTTCGTCAGCCGCACGCCGAACGTCGAGATCAAGCTGACCCGGTTCGACGACTACCAGGGTCCGGACAAGGTCAAGTTCAAGGACCTCGACGACAAGATCTACGCCAGCCAGGAAACCGCGTACCAGGACCTGCTGAGCAACAAGCTCGACTTCATCGAGACGCTGCCGCCGTCCGCGCTCACCGCGGACAAGTACAAGACCGACCTCAAGGACAACCTGGTCACCGGGCACCTGCTGGGGATCAGCACGATCGCGGTCCCGTACTACGTGCAGGGCTACAACAACCTCGACCTGCGCCGGGCCATCTCGATGGCGATCGACCGCGCGCAGATCACCAAGACGGTCATGCACGACACCTACGTGCCGGCCGACGGCTATGTCTCGCAGGGCATTCCGGGCTACCGGCCGGGCGTGTGCGGCGAGTACTGCAAGTTCGACCCGGCGAAGGCGAAGGAACTCTTCGCGAAGTCCGGGTTCAAGGGCAAGCTCACCATCGCCTCGAACGCCGACGGCGGCCGCAAGGAGCCGCTGGTGGCCGCGTGCAACAGCATCAAGAACACCCTCGGCGTCGAATGCGATTTCGTTCCGGCGACCGACTTCGGCCAGTGGCGCAGCATCGTGACCGGGCACAAGCTGACCGGCATGGGCCGTTCCGACTGGGCCGCGGACTATCCGTCCATTGAGGACTTCCTCAACCCGCTCTACCGGACCGGGGCGTCGTCGAACGACTCGACGTACTCCAACCCGCAGGTCGACGCTCTGCTGAAGCAGGCCGACTCGACGGCGGACAAGGACGCTGCGGTGAAGCTGTACCAGCAGGCCGAGGACCTGATCGCGAAGGACCTGCCCTCGATCCCGGTGTGGGACGAGAAGGGCGTCGCGGCCAAGTCGAAGCACACCAAGACCGTGGTTCTCGACTTCCGCCGCCGCGCGGACTACTCCTCGGTCGAGGTCCTCAAGAAGTGATGCGCTGACTCGTCCGTTCCCACCACGCGGCTCGTGAGTGTCCGCGCAGGCCACAAGCCGGCGCGGGCACTCGCGGGCCCGGCGCGCACTCCTAGGAACCACGCATGATTCGTTACATCCTGCGTCGTCTGCTGCAGTTGATCCCGGTGTTCTTCGGCACCACGTTCCTGATCTACGCACTGGTGTGGGCCGTGCCAGGGGACCCGTTCTCCGGCAAATGCGGTCAGCAAGCCTGCCCGCAGGCCTACATCGACCTGATGACCGAGAAGTTCCACCTGAACGACAATCTGTTCGTCCAGTACTTCAAATACCTCGGGAGCCTGTTCAGCGGCGACTGGGGCGAGACGTTCAACGGCTCCTCGGTCGGCGAACTGATCTCCACCTCATACCCGATCACGCTGCGCCTCGCGCTCGTCGCGGTGCTCATCGAAGCCATCATCGGCCTCACCGCCGGCGTGCTGACCGGCTTGCGCGGCAAGGGTTTCCTCGACAACCTGGTGCTGGTCTCGACCACATTCCTGATCTCGCTGCCGGTGTTCGTCACCGCGATCGTGCTGCAGATCGTGCTCGGCGTGAACCTCGGCATCATCGACGCCAGCGTTTCCGACGATCCGAGTTTCGGCGAGCTGATCGTGCCGGGCATCGCGCTCGGCAGCCTTTCGATGGCTTATGTCGCACGGTTGACGAGAACGTCGATCGCGGAGAACCGGCACGCCGACTACATCCGCACCGCCATCGCCAAGGGACAGCCCAACAGCCGCGTCATCGGCATCCATTTGCTGCGCAACTCGGTGATCCCGGTGCTGACGTTCCTCGGCACCGACCTCGGTTCGCTCATGGGCGGTGCGATCGTGACCGAGGGCGTGTTCAACATCAACGGTCTCGGCGGGCTGATTTTCCGCGGCCTCCAGAACCGGGAAAGCGCGACGGTCGTCGGCGTCGTCGTGCTGCTGGTGCTGGTGTATCTGCTGATGAGCCTGATCGTGGACCTGCTCTACGCCGTTCTCGACCCGAGGATCCGTTATGACTGACCCGAATCTCGTCGGCGGCGGAGGAGTCGACGCGGCACAGCTGTCGCATGTGGACAGCTCGGCCGACGCCGGACCGAAGAAGCCGCGCAGTCTGTGGGGCGACGCGTGGCGGCAGCTGCGCCGCAAGCCGACGTTCGTCATCTCCGGGCTGATCATCCTGCTGATCGTGCTGATCGCGATCGCGCCGGGGCTGTTCTCGCACCGCGACGCCGGCTACAGCGATTTGACGCACGCCAACGAAGGCCCGTCCGCGGACGCCTGGTTCGGCTACGACAACCAGGGTTACGACGTATACGCGCGGACCATTTACGGGGCCAGGGCTTCGCTGCTGGTCGGGGTTTTCGCGACGCTGCTCACTGTCCTTTTCGGATCGTTGATCGGCATCGTCGCGGGCTACTACGGCCGCCTCATCGACAGCCTGCTTTCCCGGCTCGGCGACGTTTTCGCCGGACTTCCGTTCGTGCTCGGCGCGATCGTCATCCTCACCACGTTCAACGCGCCGGGCACGAATCCCGGACAGGTCACCATCATCGTGCAGGTGGTGTGCTCGATCGCGGTGCTGACCTGGCCGGTGGCGATGCGCATCATGCGGTCCGCGACACTGGTGGCCAAACAGCTGGACTACGTGAAGGCGGCCCGCGCGCTCGGGGCCAGCACGCCGCGGATCGTGTTCCGGCACCTGCTGCCGAACACGATCGCGCCGGTGCTCGTGTACGCCACGATCGCGCTCGGCGCGGCCATCGGAGCCGAGGCGACGCTGGCGTACCTCGGCATCGGAGTGCGGCCGCCGGTGGTGTCGTGGGGCGTCATGATCAGCGACGCCCGCGACTATTTCCGCGCGGTCCCGCACATGCTCCTGTTCCCCGGTGCGTTCGTCACCGTCACCGTGCTCGCGTTCGTGATGCTCGGCGACGGTATCCGCGACGCGCTCGACCCGAAGTCGAGGTAGCCGCGATGTCCACAGTGTCCAATGCGCCCAGTCCGGCGGCCGAGAACGAGCTGCTGCTCGAAGTCGAAGACCTGCACGTGGAATTCCGCACTTCCGACGGCGTGGCCAACGTGCTCAACGGCGTCGGTTATTCGGTGCACGCCGGGGAAACCCTTGCCGTGCTTGGCGAATCGGGTTCCGGCAAGAGCGTCACGGCGCAGACCATCATGGGAATTCTCGACACTCCGCCGGGCGTGATCACCAGTGGGTCGATCCGTTATCGCGGCGAGGATCTGCTCACCGCGTCGGACGACCGGCGGCGGCAGGTGCGTGGTGCGGAGATCGCGATGATCTTCCAGGACGCGCTCTCGGCGCTGAACCCGGTGTTCACCGTCGGGTTCCAGATCGAGGAACAGCTGCGGGTCCGGCTGGGAATGTCCAAAAAGGACGCGCGCAAGCGGGCGATCGAACTGCTCGACCTGGTGCGGATCCCGGCGGCGGCACGGCGGGTGAAGGACTATCCGCACCAGTTCTCCGGCGGGATGCGGCAGCGCGCGATGATCGCGATGTCCCTTGCCCTCGACCCGGATCTGCTCATCGCGGACGAGCCGACGACCGCGCTGGACGTGACCGTGCAGGCGCAGATCATGGACCTGCTCGCGGACATCCAGCGAGAACGGCGGATGGGGCTCGTCCTCATCACGCACGACCTCGGCGTGGTCGCGGAGGTCGCGGACCGGATCGCGGTGATGTACGCCGGGCGGATCGTGGAACAGGCCGACGTGCGGGAATTGTTCAGCTCGCCGGGGCATCCCTACACCGCCGCGCTGATGGATTCGCTTCCCAGGCTGGACCTCAAAGGACAGACCTTGGAGACGATCAAGGGCCTGCCGCCGAGCCTGCTCGACATTCCGGCTGGCTGCCCGTTCCATCCGCGGTGCAAACGGGCCGAGCAACGGTGCCGCGACGAGCGGCCGTCCTCGCACGCGCTCGGGTTCGGCCGGGTCAGTGCGTGTCACTTCGCCGAGGAGGTGGTGGAGAGCCGTGGGTGAGCCGATTCTCAGCGTCCGCGATCTGGTCAAGCACTTCCCGGTGCGCGACGGAGTGCTGTTCAAGCGGACCATCGCACACGTGAAGGCCGTCGACGGCGTGTCCTTCGACCTGCAGCCCGGTGAAACCCTTGGGGTGGTCGGCGAATCCGGCTGCGGCAAGTCGACGCTCGCCCAGGTGCTGATGCGCCTGGAGGAGCCGACCAGCGGGGCGGCGACGTTCGAGGGCCGCGATCTGTTCAAGCTGCGCGGCGCGGAACTGCGGCGGATGCGCCGGGAGATCCAGATCGTGCTGCAGGACCCGTACACGTCGCTGAATCCGCGGATGACCGTCGGCGACATCGTCGGCGAGCCGTTCGAGATCCACACCGACGTCGCGCCGAAGGGTTCGCGGGCGAAGAAGGTGCAGGAGCTGCTGGAGGTGGTCGGGCTCAATCCCGAGCACGTGAACCGGTATCCGCACCAGTTCTCCGGCGGGCAGCGGCAGCGCATCGGCATCGCGCGGGCGCTGGCGTTGCGGCCCAAGGTGATCATCTGCGACGAGCCGGTGTCCGCTTTGGACGTTTCGATCCAGGCGCAGGTGATGAACCTGCTCGGGGAACTGCAGGGCGAGTTCGGACTGTCCTATGTGTTCATCGCGCACGACCTTTCGGTGGTGCGGCATCTGTCCACCCGGGTCGCGGTGATGTACCTGGGCAAGATCGTCGAAATCGGCACCGAGGACGAGATTTACGAGCGACCGTCCCATCCGTACACCCAGGCGCTGCTGTCGGCGGTGCCGGTCGCGGACCCGGCGGTGCGCGGGCAGCGGCAGGTGATCCGGCTGGAAGGCGATGTGCCGAGCCCGATCGATCCGCCGTCCGGCTGTCGTTTTCGCACGCGGTGCTGGAAGGCCGCGGACATTTGCGCGACCGAGGTTCCGAAGCTGGAACCCCGGACGGACGGGCATCTGTCGGCTTGTCACTTCGCCGAGGTGAAGTCGGTGGTTCCGTAACCAGGCGATTCCTCCGGTTTGCCGATTGCCGCACGCAGTGTCCGCTATGTACGTTGCATTGTCGGTTTTCGTGAGGAGGACTCGTGAAAAGACCCAGATTGCTCGCTGTGGCACTCGCGGTGCCATTGTTCGGTGCGGTGTCCGTCGTCGCCCTTCCGGCGGCGACGGCCCAACCGGCCGGACCGTTGACGGAATTCAGCGTCCTGGCGCGGGACGGCCAGAGTGTCGCCGCCGCGCAGCAGGCCGTGCGCGACGCCGGCGGCACGATCGTTGCCACCAACACCGCCGTCGGGCTCATCACCGCCACCGCGCCCGCTACTGGCTTCACTGAGCGGGTTTCGGCCAACCGTGCGGTATTCGGTGCGGCGAAGGCAAAAGCGATTGGCAGCGCGCCGAAGGCGGGCAAGAAGGAGAAGCCGGACGCGGTCGAGAAGGAAGGCCGCGGCAGTGTGTCGCGCAAAGCCGCGGCGAACAAGGCGGTCGGCACCGATCCGCTGGACGACCAGCTCTGGGGCCTCAAATCGACCCGCTCCGACCTCGCGCGCACTAAGCAGGCGGGCGACAAACGGGTGAAGGTCGGCATCATCGACACTGGCGTCGACGGCAGTCATCCGGACATCGCGCCGAACTTCGACAAGACCGATTCGCGCAACTTCACCAAGGACATCGTCGCGGACGTCAACGGCACCGTAGTCGACGGACCGTGCGAGTTCCGCGGCTGCGTCGACCCGGTGGACCACGACGACAACGGCCACGGCACGCACGTCGCGGGCACGATCGCCGCGGCTGCCAACGGATTCGGCGTGTCCGGCGTGGCGCCGAACGTGACGCTGGTGAACGTCCGAGCAGGTCAGGATTCCGGGTATTTCTTCCTGCAGCCGACGGTCGACGCACTGACCTATTCCGGCGACGCGGGCATCGACGTCGTCAACATGAGCTTCTACGTCGACCCGTGGCTGTACAACTGCCGCTCGAACCCGGCGGATTCCGCTGCGGAACAAGCGGAACAGCGCACGATCATCGAAGCGACCACGCGGGCGTTGAACTACGCGCACCGCAAGGGCGTGACGATGGTGGTCGCGCTCGGCAACCAGCACGACGAGCTTGCCGCGCCGCACGATGACGTCACGAGCCCGGACTACCCGGCGAACGGGACGCATCCGCGCAAGATCGACAATGCTTCGTGCTTCTCGCTGCCGGTCGAAGGCCCGCACACCATCGGTGTCGGCTCATTCGGTCCGACGCAGGCGAAGGCGGACTACTCGAACTACGGCACTGAGCAGATTTCCGTTTCCGCGCCTGGCGGCTACTTCCGCGACGGATACGGCACGCCTTGGTATCGGACGGTCGAGAACGAAATCCTTTCTACGTACCCGCGCAATGTGGGGGTGGCGGCCGGAAACATCGACGCGGCAGGCAATGTGACCCCGGCCGGGGTCGCGCTCGGCGTGCAGAAGGCTACGGCGGCGGACGGCCGCGTCGGCTATTACCAATGGCTGCAAGGGACTTCGATGGCCACTCCACATGCGACTGGTGTCGTGGCGCTGATCATTTCCCAGTACGGCAAGAAGACCGGGCATTCGGTCTCGATGGATCCGGACGCGGTGCAGCGAGTACTGGAAGGCACGGCGGCACCGATCGCGTGCCCGGTGCCGAGGACTGTCGACTATCTCAAGGAGGGCCGGGACGCTTCGTTCACGGCGACCTGCTTGGGTGACGCGTCGTTCAACGGGTTCTACGGACATGGTTCGGTGGACGCTTATGCCGCGGTGACGCGGGGTTCGGCGTTCCTGCGCTGAACGAGCGGCGGTGGGGCGGGTGTTCCGCCCCACCGCCTGTTTCAGTACTGCCGCAGCCGTTCCATGATCTTGTCGGCTGCCTGTTGTTGTTGCGGGGTAAGCGATCGAATTGCTTCCGCGCCGCAGAATTTGTCGGTCGCCGGACGGACGCCGTGCACGAGATAGTCGACGACGGCGTTGAAGCCGCAGCTGTTCAGATACGGGAGGCCGACGCCGTGTCCGCCTTGGTCCACAGTGACCATTCGCGCCCGCTTGCCGAATGCTTCGCGGGTGTCCTGCGCGCCGGAGAGCGGCGTTGCCGGGTCACGCATGTTCTGGACCAGCAGCAGGTTGGACGGTCCCTGGTCGCTGAATCGCACCGCCGGTTCGCTTGGCTGATACGGCCAGGCGGCACACGGCCAGACGTTCGCTGTCGCGCCGCCGAGCATCGGGTACGCGACCCGGTCGTGCGCGACGTTGCGCTGGTAAGTCGAAATCTGCCGGGGCCACGCGTGATCCCCGCACACGACCGAAAGCATCGTGGTCACCTGGCTCTGGATCGGGCCGGTCGTGCTCGGCAGTGAATCGTCTGGCGGTGCTTGGTCGGTGAGGAATGCCTGCCAGAGTTGCGCCAGCCGGGGGAACGCCGAGGTCTGGTAGATCAGGCTGTGCGTCGCCGAGCGGAAGAGCGAACCGTCGAATCCTCCGGTGGGATGCCGGTCGAGTTTGTCCGCGAGCTTGAAGAAATTCGCGGTGACTTCGGCGGGAGTGGCTCCGAGCCCGTAGCTCGAATCGCGTGCGGCGGCCCATTTGGCGAAGTCCGGGAAGCGGTCCTGCATTCCTTCGGCGAAACGACGGGACGCGGTGATGTCGTAGCCGTCCGGCCCGAGAATGCTGTCGAGCACGACGCGGTCAGTCCGGTCTGGGAACAGCGAGGCGTAGACCCCGCCGAGGTAAGTGCCGTAGGACAGACCGAAATAGGAGATCTTGGCATCGCCGAGTGCGGTGCGGATCTGGTCCATGTCACGCGCGGTGTTCGCGGTGGTGATGTACGGCAGGATAGCCGCTGACGTCGAAGTGGCGCATTGCCGCGAAATCTGCTTGGCGGATACGGCGGCCGCCGTGACTTCGGCTGGGTTGTGCGCGTAGTTCGGCACGATGGTGAGGAGTTGTTCCGGTTTCAGGTCGCAGCTCACCGGGCTGCTGTGGACGACTCCTCGCGGGTCGAAGCCGATCAGATCGTATTCGGCGAGCAGGCTCGCCGGCAGTCCGAGCTGGGCCATTTCCAGCGGGAACGTGAGGCCGGTGCCACCCGGGCCGCCTGGGTTGAACAGTAGGACTCCGCGTCGTTTCGCCGGGTGGCTGCTGGGCAGCCGGGAGATTTCGACGGTGATCTTCTTGCCGTCCGGATTCCGGTAGTCGAGCGGTACTTCGAGCGACGCGCACTGCAGTTGCGGAGACGCGACGTCGGCCGGGCACTTGCCCCAGTTCACCGCGGGTCTAGCGGATGCGGCGGACGCCGGAACCGCCGTCGCGGTCAACGCGACGGCGGCCAGTACGACGAGCAATTGCTTTCGCACGGTGTTCCTTCCTGTTTCGAGAGCGGACTCGGGAAACCAGAGGGAACGGGCAAACGACGGTGGGGCGGGAAGCCCGCCCCACCGCCGATCATCGTCCCACCCATCGTCCGTTTCAGAATTGCCGCAGCTGGTCCATCACCTTGCTGGCGGCCTGTTGCTGCTGCGTGTTCAGCGATCGCGTGGCGTTCGCTTCGGCGCCGCAGTACTTGTCGGCGTCCGGCCGGGTTCCGTTCACCAGGTAGCTGGTGACAGCACCGAAACCGCAGCTGTTCAGGTACGGGAGGCCTACGCCGTGTCCGCCCTGGTCCACAGTGACCAGACGAGCCCGGTCGCCGAACGCCTCGCGGGTCTCCAGCGCACCGGACAGCGGCGTCGCCGGGTCGCGCAGGTTCTGCACCAGCAACAGGTTCGACGGACCCTGGTCGCTGAACTGCACTGGCGGTTCGAGCGGCTGGGTGGCCCAGTGCGCACACGGCCAGACGTTCGCCGTCGAGCCGCCGATCATCGGGTAAGCGGCCCGGTCCTCCGCGACGTTGCGCTGATACGTCGAAATCGTCCGCGGCCAAGCGTTGTCGCCGCACAGCACCGAAATCATGGTGGCCCGCTGGCTCTGCTCCGGACCCGTGGCCGGCAGCCGCATCGAGCCCGCCGGAGGCGCCTGGTTGTTGAGCAGGGCCTGCCACGCCTGTGCCAGCACGGGGAAGGCCAGCGTCTGATAGGTCAGGCTGTGCGTGCCCAGCCGGAAGGTGGAGCCGTCGACTCCCCAGGCGGGCTGCTCGTCGAGCCGGTCCGCGAGCTTCGAGAAAGTGGCGGTGACTTCGGCGGGAGTGGCGCCGAGACCGTAGATCGAATTGCGTACGGCCGCCCATTTCGCGAAGTCGGGGAAGCGGTCTTGCATTCCCTCACCGAAACGCCGTGCCGTGGTGACATCGACGCCGGTCGGTCCGACGACGCTGTCGAGCACGACGCGGTCGGTCTGGTCGGGGAACAGCGAGGCGTACACCGCGCCGAGGTAGGTGCCGTACGACAGGCCGAAGTAGGAGATCTTGGACTCGCCGAGCGCTGCCCGGATCTGGTCCATGTCCCGAGCGGTGTTCGCGGTCGTAATGTACGGCAGGATCGCCGCCGAGGCCGAAGCCGCGCACTGCTGTGCGATTTGCTTCGCGGCCTCCGACGCCTGGACGACTTCTTGGTGATCGTGCGCGTACTTCGGGACGAGAGAAAGCTGTTCTGGCTTCAGGTCGCAGCTCACCGGGCTGCTGTGGTCGACCCCGCGAGGGTCGAAGCCGATCAGGTCGTATTCGGCGAGCACGCTCGACGGGACTCCGAGCCGCGCCCACGTCAGCGGGAAGGCGAGGCCGAGACCGCCGGGGCCGCCCGGGTTGAACAGCAGCACCCCGCGCCGTTTGGCGGCGTCGGTGCTGGGCAGGCGGGAGACTTCGATGCTGATCTTCTTCCCGTCCGGTGCCCGGTAGTCGAGCGGCACTTCGAGCGACGCGCACTGGAGCATCGGGGAAGCGACGTCGGCCGGGCACGCGCCCCAGTTCATCGAGGGCTTCGATGGGGTCGCGTACGCCGGAACGGCGGTCGTCGTCAGGGCGACGGCCGCCAGTACGACGAGCAATTGTTTTCGCACTGTTTTCCATCCTTAGCCGAGATCACGCGAACTCAGGAAACTGAAGGGAAAGTGCACGAAACAGAGCTGTTCGCGGACATCGCGGCCCGGCCGCCGGTCGGGGCCGACTTCCGGCCGCGCTGCCGCGGACACGTCGACGATCGAGAGCGCCGTCGACGTTACCGCAGTTCCCTCGGCATCGGAAGGGGTTTCAGCGGCGCGGTTCCCAGCGGAATAGTCGGGTCGCCAGGGTGACGCTGAGAATCAGCCACGCCGCGATCGGGCCGAGCAGCACAAGCGAGTCGGTGACCGAGGCTCCGCCATTCCAGGAATTCAGCACGAGTTCGGTGGCCGCCCCGCCGGGGAGAAGGCGTTTCAGGAGGGAAAGCTGTTCCGTTCCGGTGATTCCGATCCAACTCGCGACCGCGAGGACGGCGAGGGTGATCGGCAGCGTGGTGACCTGGGCGTGCTCCGGGGAGTTGGTGAGACCGGCGGTGGCCAGGCCCAGGGCGAGCATCATGGCGACGGTCGCGACGACCGCGACCACCAGCAGCAGCGGGTTTTTCGGCAGGCCGGTGACCGCGCCGAGCACGGCGAGGATGACGGCGACCTGGATCGTGGTGATCACCGTGATCGGCAGGAGCAGGCCGACGAGAATGCCGGAGTCGCTCGCCGCGGTGGAACGCAATCGCTTGAGGAACAGGTTCTGCCGCCGGGCCGCGAGCGTGGTGACGGTGGTCGTGTAGAGGCCGATCGCGGTGATGAAGGAAAGCGTCAGCGCCGCGATATAGCCGAGGCTGCCGAGTTTCGCGAAGGTTTCGTGCCGGGAGATGAAGAAAGCGCTGAAGGCGACGGGCAGGATCAGCGAGGTGACCAGTACTAGCCGATTTCGGAAAAGCTGGATCAGTTCGCCGCGGGCGATTGAGAACATAGCAAAGCCTTTCGGTGATTACGCGGTGCCGATGGCGCGGAAGACGTCGTCGAGGCGGGTCGGGCCAGCCTCCAATTCGGCCAGTTCCAGTGCGCTGTCTTGTGCCCAGCCGAGCAACGTGTGCAGGTCTTTCTGCAGGCCGAAAGTTTCGATGAGGAACCGGCCGTCCTCCTCGCGGGTCGCTTGCAGCGGCGGCGTAGGCGCGTGCGGCGGCAGTCCGAAGCGGATGGTCGCGGGCAGTGTCCGGGTCAGTTCGGCGACGGTGCCTTCGCGGTTGAGCGTGCCCTGGTGCATCAGGCCGATGCGGTCGGCGCGCTGCTGTGCTTCCTCGAGGTAATGCGTGGTGAGGACGATGGTGGTGCCGTCCTCGCGGAGCCGGTCCACCGCGGTCCACAGCGCGTCGCGCGATTGGATGTCCAGACCGGTGGTCGGCTCGTCGAGGAAGACCAGGTCCGGCGTTCCGTACACGGCGGTCGCGAAGTCCAGCCGGCGCTTTTCGCCGCCGGAGAGCTGCGAGACCCTTGTCGTGGCTTTGCGCGTGAGGCCGGTGATGCCGAGCAGCCGTTCGACGTTGTCGCCGCGCTGGGTCAGGCTGCCGATCAGCCGGATCGACTCGCGCACGGTCAGGTCCGGCGAGAAGCCGCTTTCCTGCAGCATGATCCCCATCCTCGGCCGGACGGCGGCGCGGTCGCGCGGGTCCTTCCCGAACACCCGCACGGTCCCTGAGCTGGGCGGCCGGTGGCCCTCGACGGTCTCCAGCGTCGAGGTCTTCCCCGCGCCGTTCGTGCCGAGCAGCGCGTACAGTTCGCCGCGGGCGACCTGGAACGACAGGTCGCGCACGGCCTGGAAATCGCCGTAGGTGAGGTTCAGCCGGTCGACGTCGATGACTGGGGTCGTGGACATGCTCCGATTCCAGCCGGTTCTCCCTGGTCCGGAGTAGTGCGGCCACGTCAGCCGAAAACATGACGCTGCGTCACTGGTGGGCCGTCGGCGGCTGCGGCATGCTGGGCCGAACCGCCCGGCCGAACCTGGAGCACCATGACCGAGATCCGCCTGCCGCGGCCCCGCCGGATGTCCTGGTCCGGCGACGCGGTCCAGTACCGGCTGCGGCGGCTCAACCTCGTCACGGTGATGCCGCCGCTGCTGGTGGTCGGGGTGCTGCTGCTGGTCCTCTCGTCGAAGACCTGGTGGCACGTCGTCATCCAGGTGATCGGGCTGCTGGCCGCGACCGCCACCGCCGAACGCTGGACCGCGGGCGACTTCGTCCGCACCGCGCGCCCGAGCCTGGTGCTGACCGCGTTCGTCTGGTTCGCCGGTGCGCTGAGCAACAGCCCCATGGCGTTCTACGGGCTGAGCATGGTCGGGTCGTTCCTCATCCCGCCGCTGCCGCGGCACCGGTTCGCCGCGCTGGTCGGACTCGCCGTGCTGACCAGCGCGATCGGCTCGACCAATTTGCTGCTGCACCACGACCGTCTCGGCACGCGGGTGCTGGCCTACGTGGTGGCTCCGGCGATCGGCTCGGCGCTGTCGACGCTGCTGATGTTCGCCAGCCAGCGGCTCTACGACCTCGTCGCGGAGCTCGAAGAGTCGCGCGAGAAGGAGGCGGAGCTGGCGGTGGTCCGGGAACGCGTGCGGTTCGCCAGCGAGCTGCACGACATCCAGGGCCACACGCTGCACGTGGTGAAACTGAAGGTCGCGCTCGCGGAGAAGCTGCTGCACCGGGATCTCGAACGGGCACAGGAGGAATTGCGCGAGGTGCACACCCTGGTCGGCGACACCATCGTGCAGACCAAGGAACTCGCTTACGCCCAGCGTCGGCTCAATCTGTCCGCGGAACTGGAGAACGCGAAGAACCTCTTCGAGGCAGCGGGAATCCACGTCCGGATCGATCGGCGGGCGGTCGTCCACGCGGGAGTGGACGAGCTGCTCGGCCAGGTGCTGCGCGAGACCACCACGAACATCCTCCGGCACGCACAAGCCCGGCAGGTGCGGATCACCTTGACCGAAGCGGGGATCAGCGTCGTCAACGACGGCGTCGCGGACGATGCCGTGTTGGTGCTGAGCGGACTGTCCACTTTGGCGGATCGGCTGGCGGATCAGGGCGGAGAATTGACGGTGGAGCAGAAGGACGGCCGGTTCGTGACGGCCGCGGCCTTCCCGGAGAAGGTGTCGCGATGACGACGGTGGTGCTTGCCGACGACGAAGCCCTGCTCCGCAAGGCGATGGCCGCGCTGCTGCCGATGGAAGGCGAGATCACCGTGGTCGCCGAGGCGGAAGACGGCGAGGCGGCGGTGCGGGCCACTGTGGAGCATCGGCCGGACGTGCTGGTGATCGACCTTGAGATGCCCACTGTGGACGGACTGGGCGCGGTCGCGCGGATCCGGCGGGAACGGCCGGAGCAGGTGATCCTGATGCTGACCCGGCACGCGCGGCCAGGAGTGCTGCGCAAGGCGTTGAAGCTCGGCGTGCAGGGATTCGTGAGCAAATCGGCGGAACCGGCGCACATCGCGTCGGTGATCGCGACGCTGGACGAGGGCAAACGCTGGATCGACCCGGACGTCTCGGCGCTCGCGGTAGTGGACGATTGTCCGTTGACCGTGCGGGAAATCGACGTGCTGCGGGCGACGCGGGAGGGGTATTCGGTCGCCGATATCGCCGCGCAGCTGCATCTGGCGGAGGGGACTGTGCGCAATTACCTGTCGAACGCGATGCAGAAGACGCAAACGCGGACACGGCACGAGGCGGCGCGGTACGCGCGGGAGCACGACTGGCTGTGAGCACCGGTCCGGCGCTCACAGCCAGGTCGGCTCAGCGGTTGGACGCCTTCTTCACGAACTTGCCCAGGTCCTTCGACTGCTGCACCCGCGACGGTTCGTTCACGTACATCATGTGCCCGGCCGGGTAGTAAGCGGTGTCGATGTTCTCCCGCAGTTCTTCGGGAATCTTGAGCTGCGAGAGCACGTACTCGGACGCGTAGTACGCCGTCGCGCCGTCGTAATGCCCGAACGCGACGTGGACCTGCAGATGCGGGTTCGACCGCATCGCCGCGCTCAAGGTGTCCACAACGGACACTGAACGGCCCTCGAACTCCTTGTACGACCAAGCCTTGAACACGTCGGTGGACAGGATCTCGTACGGCAGGTCGTTCTCGTAGCCCAGTTCGGCGCGCACGTAGTGGTTGAACCCGGCCGAGTAAGCGCCGATGACCCGCGACACCGACGGGTCGTCGCTCATGTGCTCGACGCCGCCGTCCGGCTCCCAGGTGGTGAACCGGCCGTCCATCCGGCCGACGGTCTTTCCCTGGTCGCGCAGCAGTTCGGTGAAGAACCGGACGTGCTCGATCCGCAGGTTCACCCGGTCCACATAGGACTCGCTGAGTCCGGTGAGCGAAGCGAGCGTCTGCACCGCCTCGGTCCGGTCCTGAGTGGACAGCCGCGCGCCGCGGGAAAGCGCCCAGGGCAGTTCCTTGGAGGCGAAGTCCTCGGCGTCGGCGAGCACGTCGTCGAGCGGGCGTTCGCCATGGCGGCCGTGGTAGTGCGCGATCGCCGCGTACGTCGGCAGGTACAGCGAGTACGGCAGGTCGTTGCCCTCGTCGAAGCGCAGCGTGCCGAGGTCCAAAACGGACGAGATGAGCATCAAGCCGTTGAGGTACAGGCCGTAGCGATCCTGCAGGTGCCCGGCGAGCGCGGCGGCGCGCAGCGTGCCGTACGACTCTCCGGCCAGGAACTTCGGCGACAGCCAGCGCTCGTTGCGCGAAACCCACAGCCGGATGATCTCCGCGATCGATTCGACGTCGCCCTGGAATCCGGTGTACGGCTGGGATTCGCCGCCCTCGGTCACCCGCGAGTAGCCGGTCTGAACCGGGTCGATGAACACCAGGTCGCTGTGCGCGAGCAGGCTTTCCGGGTTGTCCTCGAGCCCGTACGGCGGCGGCACCGGGTCGTCGACGTCGCCCGACAGCACCCGGCGCGGTCCGAGCAGGCCCATGTGGAGCCAGATGCTGGAGGAACCGGGGCCGCCGTTGAAGGCGAAGGTGACCGGCCGCGAGCCGGGGTCGGCGTCGTCGAGGGTGTAGGCGGTGAGGAAGACCTCGGCCTTGGCCTGGTGGCCCTCGGACTTGCCGTCCTTCTTGACCTCTTGGCGGAGCACGATCCGGCCGGTCTGGGCGGTGTAGGCGAGCTTGCGCCGCTTGACGGTGAGGGTGTGCTGCGTCGTGACGAGGTCGTCGACGGGCTCGGCCGCCTTCGTCTCCTCGTCCTTGGTCTTCTCGGCGGTCTCGTCCGCGGTGGTGTCGGCCATGGCCCCAACCTATCCCGCGTTACCGTGGCAGCACACCGACGCGGAGGAGATCGATGCGCACGTTCGCCGGCCTCGACGCGCAGCTGGTGCGGTGCCGGGCCTGCCCGCGGCTGGTCGAATGGCGCGAGGGCGTGGCCGGGACGAAGGCCGCCTTCGCGGGCGAGGAGTACTGGGCGCGGCCGGTTCCCGGTTTCGGCGCGGAAGACGCCGCGCTGGCCGTGGTCGGGCTCGCGCCGTCCGCGCACGGGGCCAACCGCACCGGGCGGATGTTCACCGGCGATCCGTCGGGCGACTTTCTCTTTCGCGTGCTGTACGAGGTCGGTCTCGCGTCGCAGCCGGTGTCGACGGCCATCGGCGACGGGCTCACGCTGCGCGGCACCCGGCTCGTCTCGCCGGTCCGCTGCGCGCCGCCGGAGAACCGGCCGACCCCCGCCGAACGGGACGCCTGCCGGCACTGGCTGGCCGGCGAACTGGACCTGCTCCGGCCGACCCTGCGGGCGATCGTCGTGCTCGGGGCGTTCGGCTGGCAGGCGTTGCTGCCCGTGCTGTCCGCCGCGGGCTGGCCGGTGCCGAAACCGCGTCCGGCCTTCGCGCACGGCGCCCGTTTGCAGCTCGGCGACCTAGCGGTGTTCGGCTGCTACCACGTGTCACCGCGCAATGTCCAGACCGGTCGTGTGACACAGCCCATGGTGGTGACCGCGTTCACCGCCGCGGCCTCGGCGGCCGGGCTCATCTGAATCGTGACAACCAGCGTGGCGATGCTGGTCACAGCGGGGTGGGGTACCCGAGCGGAGCCGCTTCGGAAGTGCGACTATAGGTACATGGCTGCTGCGAAGTCGGAACCGACTCGGATCCTCGTCCTCGGTGGTGGATACGTCGGCCTGTACACCGCGTACGGGCTTCAGAAGATGCTGCGTGCCAACGAGGCCTCCGTGACCGTCGTTGACCCGCAGCCGCACATGACCTATGCCCCGTTCCTGCCCGAGGCGGCGGCCGGCGCGATCGAGCCGCGGCACGTGGTCGTGCCGCTGCGCCGCGTGCTGAAGCGCTGCCACGTGCTGACCGCGCGGGTCACGAAGATCGAGAACGAGCGCAAGGCCGTCACGGTCGAGGCGGCCGACGGCCACATCGAGACGCTGAACTACGACGTGCTCGTGGTCGCGCTCGGCGCCGTCGCGCGGATCCTGCCGATCCCCGGCCTCGCCGAGGAGGGCATCGCCTTCAAGACCATCGGCGAAGCGATCTACCTGCGCAACCACATCATGACCAAGCTGGACGAGGCCGCCAGCACGCTCGACCCCGAGCTGCGCAAGCGCCTGCTCACGTTCACCGTGGTCGGCGGCGGGTTCGCGGGCATCGAGGCGCTGGCCGAACTCGAGGACATGACCCGCTTCGCGGTCGAGAACTACTACCCGAACATCAAGCCGGCGGACATCCGCTGGGTGATGGTCGAGGCGGCCGGGCGGATCCTGCCCGAGGTGCGCGAGACGCTGGGCGTGTACACGGTGCAGCAGCTGGAGAAGCGCGGCATCGAGGTCTACCTGTCGACCGCGGCGAAGTCGTTCGAAAACGGCCACGTCGTGCTCTCGGACGGCACCGAGTTCGACACCGACACGATCATCTGGACCGCGGGCGTGAAGGCCAACCCGGTCCTCGCGGGCTCGGACCTGCCGCTCGACAAGCGCGGCCGCGTCGAGGCCACCGCGGCGATGCAGGTGGTCGGCCACCCGGACGTCTGGACCGCGGGCGACAACGCGGCCATCCCGGACCTGTCGCGCACCGAGCAGGACCCGACGGCGACCTGCCCGCCGAACGCCCAGCACGCGGTCCGCCAGGCCCGCCTGCTGGCGAAGAACATCATCAAGGTGATCCGCGGCGGACAGCCGAAGGACTACTTCCACAAGAACCTGGGCGCGGTCGCGAGCCTCGGCCTGCACAAGGGCGTGGCGGACGCGCTGAACCTGAAGATCAAGGGCTTCCCCGCGTGGCTGTTCCACCGCGCGTACCACCTCAAGGCGATGCCGACGTGGAACCGCAAGATCCGCATCCTGTTCGACTGGATGCTCGGGGGCCTGTTCCGCCGGGAGGTCATCTCGCTGGGGCAGATCAACAACCCGAAGGAAGAGTTCAACCGGGCCAGCAAGGGCTGAGTGGTTTTGTGGTGAGGCCGGGTCGTCTTCGGGCGGCCCGGCTTTGTCGTGTCTTGGGGCGGGTTCGCTAGGGTGGGTGGGCCCCCGTAGCCCAATTGGCAGAGGCAGTCGACTTAAAATCGACCCAGTGCGGGTTCGAGACCCGTCGGGGGCACCGTTATCGCTGGTCGAGGCGAGTCTCGAGCTAGATTGCCCCGGGTAACTCCCTGGAATTGCCGAAGCCCGGGGGTCCGTCGTCGGTCAGCCACCGCTCGGTCGGAAGCGGGACCGGTCCCGCGCAGGTCGTCGAGACTGGCCGGCATGGCGATTCCAGCACCGTTACGGCAGGCTGTCTCTCGGGTTGTACCGCGAATTCTGCTCGCGGCTGCGCTCTTGCCCGGCTTTGGATGCCTGATCACCGGGATCGGCCAGCGGAGCGATGTCGACAATGCCTACCGGATCGAGTTCGGGCATGAGGGCGACACCTGTACCGAGTCCGGTCCCCTGTACTTGAGCGTGGACACCGGCGAAGCGATGGCCTGCACGGCTTACCCGCAGTTCCCGTCCGGCGGCACGACGACGCTGCCCGGGTTCACCCCCGCGCAGAACGGCGAGATCGGGGACCTGGTCAAACAACTCGCCGGGGGCGGGTTGAGCGAGGTTGAGCAGCGGCGGATCCAGGACCGGGTCGACGAGATCGCGGCGACGGTGCCCGAGTCGGAGCGGCCTTATCACTACACGGGGTTGTGGGGGACCGGGCTGGCGTTGCTTGGCGGCGCGATTGTGGTCGTGAGCCTGCTGCTTTTCGGCTTTGTGCGCAGGCCGCTGCGGTCGTGGCTCTTGGGCCGCTAAGGGACAAGACCCACATCAGTGCTGATCCGCCCGTGCTCCAACGCGATCACCCTCTGCGCCCGCCGCACCGTCGCCGGACGGTGCGCGATGACCAGCAATGCGCACTCCCCGGCGACCTGGTCCAGCGTCCGCGCGAAAGCGGCTTCGTTCGCCGCGTCTAGTTGGGAGGTTGGCTCATCGAGCAATAGCAGCTCAGGTCGGGCCAGGAGGGCTCGGGCGATGGCCAGTCGTTGGCGTTGCCCGCCCGAAAGCATGCCGCCGTGTTCGCCTGCGGGGGTTTCCAAGCCGGCGGGGAGGCGGTCGACGAACTCGGTCAGGTTGGTTTTCGCCAGGACGTCGCGGATTTGCTCGTCGGTCGCGTCGGGAGCGGCGTAGGTGAGATTGTCGCGCAGGGTGCCGTGCAGGATTGGGGTTGTTTGTTCTACCAGGCCGATTCGCTGGCGGCATTCCGCGATGGACGGCTGGTGTCCGTTGAACAGAATGGTTCCGCGATCTGGTTCGTAGAAACGCTCGATCAGCGCGAGGATGGTGGACTTTCCGGCTCCGGAAGGGCCGACCAGTGCGACGTGGCCTCGGCGCGGCACGGTGAAGGAGACGCCGCGCAGCACGGGGCGGTCGGGGTGGTAGCTGAACCAGACGTCGCGCAATTCCAGTACTGGCGCGGAAGCCACGGAGACACGAGAGAGGGGCGTAGCGTCGGTTTCGGTGGGGAGCTGGGTCATGTCGTGGACTCGCTGGAATGCGGCCAGTCCTTTTTGGATGGTGGCGGCTACCTCGAACAAACCCGCGCTCGGGACGGCGATGTAGCTGACGTAGAGCAGGAAAGCCACGAGTTCGGCGAGGGTGAGACTGCCGTTCGCGACCTGGATTCCGCCGGCGACCAGTACTGCGATGAGGGCGCCGTGGGCGGAGAGGGTCACGGCAGGCGCGGCGATGGAATTCAACCGCGCGGCGCGGACGTTGTCCTGATAGGTCGTGCGGGCATAGTGGCCGATGCGGTCGGTTTCCCGGTCTTCCGCGCGCGTGGCGCGGATCGTGCGGATGGCGCTGAGCGCTCGTTCCAGTTCCGCGGCCATCAGGCCTAGGCTGTCCTGTGCGTTCTCCGTGGCGTTTCTGATGCGCGCCAACACAAACAGCGTGACGCCGCCCACGCCGCCGACGATGACTGCCACGATGCCGAACAGCAGTGGGCTCAGCCAGAGCATGGCGACGGCGCCGCCGACGACCACGAAGCTGCCGGTCAGCATTTCGACCAGGTCGTAGGCGAGGGTGTCGCGCAGCAGGGTCGTGTCGGCGGTGGTTCGGGACAGCAGGTCGCCGATTCGGTGTTGGTCGTAGAGGCGCATGGGAAGCCGCAAAAGGTGGCTGACCAGGCGGACTCGCAGGCCCAGCACGACGCCTTCGCCGGAGCGTTCCAGCCAGTAGCGGCCGACGGTGTCCGCGACGGCCTCGGCGGCGAAGACGGCGATGAGGGCGACCAGCAGCCAGCCGATCGCGCGGTCTGTTCCGACGGCGTCGATGGTCTGCATGGCCAGCATTGGTTGCAGCAGACCAAGTCCGGCACCGATGAGGGTGAACAGCAGGGCGACGGCGATGTTTCTCCGGTGCCCGCGGGTGGCGGCGAACAGGTGGCGCAGGCCGACCCGGGTACGGACCGGCTCTTCGGTCGCCGAAGGAGTGGACTTAGCGGCGGTGACGGTCATGCGGGCGGTCCTCGGCCGTGAGGGGAGCAACGGTCAGCAGCGGAGCGAAATAGCCCGGCGGATGGATTTCGTCGACTGCCCGGCCGTCGGCTTCGACCCACGCGTGGGCGCTGAAAGGCTGCGTACGTACGCCGGTGCACCACGTCGGCCAAGTACCGTGCGCGCGGCACAGCAGCGCGGTGGCAACGGAACGGAGCAGACAGCCGTCGCCCGCGCAGCGCAGGCTGATCGCGACGACTGATCGACGCGCGGTGCGGGCCTCTTCGAAGGTGGCGGGCCGGGCGCCCCGGCGGACGAAGGTCAGGATCGCGCAGAGGTGCTTGGGGGAGAGCGCGTTCAGCAGCGTCGAGAGGCCGACTGCCAGCAGCGGAAGGATCTTCCGGTGCAGCGGAAGGCGAATGCGATGGGGTACCACGGACGGCTGGCTCACGACGCCTCGACCAGTCCGGCGGCGAGCAGGCTGTCGGTCATCGCGCTGATGTCGGCTCGCACCTTGGCGGCGTCGATGTCGTATCTGGCGGCGAGGTCGGCGGCGATCCGGTCGGCGGGTTCGCCCGCCAGCAGGCGGTCGAGGGTGTGCGCGCCGGTTCGGTTGACCTGCCAGTAGCTTCCGGTGCGTTTGTTGAGCAGGACCGAGCCGTCCGGGGTGTCGGTGAGCGCGGTGTCAGGGTGCAGGTGCATGAGTCCTCCGGTCGGTCGCTGGCCGGGCGTCGGCGATCGCGCGCAGCCACATCTCGCAGCCGAGCGCGGTTTCCAGGTGCGCTTCCCACTCGTCGTCCATCCGGGGTTCGAGCAGGCACGACCGGAGCACGTCGAGGTCGAGCAGGCCGCGCGCGGCCAAGGCGGAGTCGGCGAAGTAGTCGAGCAGGTCGGGTACGTGCCGGTGCGCCTCGGCATCGTCGTCGTCCTGGTAGTTGCCCTTGGTGGTGCGGTCGAGGATGACGTCCGGGACGAGCCCGCGCATCGCGGTGGCGAGCAGCGGTTTGTACCGCCATGGCGTGAAGCGGTCGGAAGTCCGGACCGCGAGCGCGGCTTCGACGACCCGGTCGTCCAGGTACGGGAGGTCGAGCGGCACGCCGCAATCGAGGTACTCGCGCTGGATTTGCTGGCACAGCGGGCCCGCGGCGCGCAGGCTGGTGAGCGCTTCGTGCTGACCGCGGTCGTCGGCGAGGGGCTCGGCCTCGTCGGCGATCGCGTACAGGACCCGGCGGGTCGTCGCGAGCGCGTCCGCGGTGGCCCACGGCGAGGCCCGGACCGCGTCGGCCCAGCCCAGTTCCGGGGTGCCCGGCCGGGGCAGCGGGTCGGTGAGGTGGTCGGCCGACTCCCGCCACCAGTCGCCCCAGCTCTGCCTGCTGGCGAGATCGGCGAGGGTGCGCCGCCACGACCATCGGCCGAGACTGCGGTAGACCCGGAGCTGGCGCAGGCCGGTGAGCGGGCGACGGCGGATCAGGGTGTGCAGATAGCTGGCCGAGGCGGTGAAGACCTCGTCCCCGCCGTGCCCGGCCAGGTGCAGGCCGGAACCGTGCTCGGCGAGCATGCGGACGCAGTGGGCGGAGCCGTTCAGCCCCCGGGTCATCGTCCACGGCGCTTCGAGATCGGACGTCGCATAGGGCGGTGCGAACAACGCGGGCGCGCTGCCTTCGGACATTTCCAGGTGCTCTACACCGGGGAGCAGCCGGGCCGCCTCGGCGGCGAAGATCGGATCGTCGTTGGCGACGCTGCCTCCGGTCCACCGGAAGGTGAACAGGTCGGGATTCTGCTCGACGGCGAGGAAACACAGCGTCGTCGAGTCCATTCCGCCGGAGAGGTCCAGCGACAACCGGCCCGTGGCGGGCCGCCGCTCCGTGACCGATTCGCGCAGCGCCGCGCGGACGGCGGGAGCGCCCTTCTGGATCGGCAGGACCGGGTCCGGCGGGCGCCACCAGCGCACCGTGCGGGCGGTTCCGTCGTCGGCCAGCACGATCGAGGAGTCCGGCGGCACCGAATGCACTGTGCGCCACCAGCTTTTCTCGATCAGCGGGGGAAGCAGCTGCATTTCCGTCAGGTGCGCGGCGAGGAGATCCTCGTCCAGGTCCGCTCCGGTCATCTCGGCCAGCAGGTCGGCGCGGGTGCTCGCGACCGGGGTGGCGTCGATCCGGGTGTGGAAGGCGCGGCGCAGGTTCGTGAGCGTGCCCTGCAGCCGGACCTGCCCGTTCACCGACGCGATGAGATGCGCGCTGCCAGGCAGGACGCGGGCGAGCGTGTCCGCGTCGGCCACGGTCCGCAGGCGGGCGGTGTAGGCGGTCAGCCGCTCGACCGGCATCGGGCAGAACCCGAACACGGCGACGCGCGCCCGGCCCGCGATGGCCACCCGGATTTCTCCCGGAGCCCAGCGGCCGGCCAGCCAAGGCCGCCCGGAGGAATGGAACAGGACACTCGGCCGCTGGTAAGGAACTCGCGGCAGCAGCGCGGCGCCGCCCGGCGAGTCGGGGAGGACGACAAGGCTGCTCGGCTCTGCGTTCATCGGACCACCGACCGGGATCGATTCGAACGACGGGAGGACGAACGTGGCTGAAGGCCCGTTGGCTCGGCCTTTGGCGACGTCAGGGTCAGTGCGGGGCTGACAGGTGCTGTCCGCGAGATGACCGGGTGCTCAGTGGCGGCGGCGACGTCCGCGGTGGCGGTGGTCGCGCCAGATGCCGTCAATGCGGCGAGTGTCGGTCGCGAAGCGGCCAGCGGAGGATGCGGCTGGGGCTCGGTAGCGTTCGGGAAGGGTTTTCACGGTGACCAGTCCTCTGCTCAACATTTGGTGCCGCGTGAGCGGGCTGACGCTCTCCGGCAACGTCAGGCCAGTCGGTGACAGGTGCTGTCTGAATGCCCGCGTCTGCGGGAGAGAAGGCGCCCGAAGAAGATGCTGTCGAGCGCGCCCCGGCCGAAGCGGCGGGTGTCGGTCGCGAAACGGCCGGCGGGGGACGCGGTGGGGGCTTGGTAGCGTTCGGGGAGGGTTTTCACGGGAACCAGTCCTCTGCTCAACTCTTCGGATGCCGAGCGACGGGCTGACGAACGTGGCTGAAGACCGGCTGACTCGATCCCCAGCCACGTCAGGTCAGCTCAGCGGGTGGTGAAACCCCGCGTGTTCAGTGCGTTCAGCGGCGACGACGACGTGCGCGGTGGTGATGGTCGCGCGGGCCGCGGCGGAGCCGCCGGGTGTCGGTCGCGAAGCAGCCGACGGAGGAGGCCTCAGGGGCCTGATAGCGCTCGGGAAGGGTCTTCACGGAAACCAGTCCTCCTCTGTGCTCTCTTTCTGCTGTCATTTCTTATGGGTTCGATAGCGATCGCTGATGAACTGTTCCGATGCGCGAAGTTCTCCGCCTGGAACACGCTAGCAGGGCCGCCGGGTGCTGACACTCGGGCGTTCAGTCGAATCAGTTGGGCCGACGGCGAAGTTCGCTTTGTTTTTGATGAAGAATATGCGGAACAGTGCAGCTAACCTGGTTGTAAGGTTTCCGGAGAAATACTTCTGGGTGCGTACTGAATTCCCGGAAGGAGATTTCGCCGGTGCCGCGGTGCGTTCAGGGAATGGCGAGCGCGCCGGGAGCGTCGGCCGGGACCGCGGGATGCCGCGGGGGCACTGGATCGATGCGTTCGTAGCGCGCGCCGAGCGGCGGGCGCCGGTCTTCCTCGCCGCGGTTGGGCCAGAAGGACATCGCGCGTTCGGCTTGGGCGGTGATCGTCAGGGACGGGTTGACGCCCAGGTTCGCCGAGATCGCCGAACCGTCGACGACGTGCAGCCCGGGGTGGCCGTGGACGCGCTGGTACGGGTCGAGGACGCCGCCCGCCGGATCGTCGGAAATCGCGCAGCCGCCGATGAAATGCGCGGTCATCGGGATGTTCAGGATCTCGCCGGTGGTGCCGCCCGCGATGCCGTCGATTTTGTCCGCGACGCGGCGGGCGGCGTCGTTTCCGGCGGGGATCCACGTGGGATTCGGTTCGCCGTGGCCGGGCGCGGATGTCAGTTTGTGCCGTCCGGTGCGGGTTCGTTTGCCGGAGACGGTGATGGAATTGTCCAGCGTTTGCATCACCAGCAGGATGATGGTGCGTTCGGACCAGCGGCGCGGCGAGAACCAGGTGAAGTTGCGCGGATTCCGGGCGAACGCGCCGAGCCAGGTCAGCCAGCGCGGGACGGACTTTCCGCCGTCGGTGAGCGCGGTTTGCAGCAGCGACATCGCATTGCTGCCCTTGCCGTAGCGGCACGGTTCGATGTGCGTGTGCGCGTCGGGGTGGATCGACGAGGTGATCGCGACGCCGTGGGTGAAGTCGACGTCCTTGCGTTTCGATTTCGCGCCGAGGATGGATTCCGAGTTGGTCCGGGTCAATCGGCCGAGGCTGGCGGAAATTCGGGGCAGTGCACCGGTTTCGCGGGCTCGGTGGAGCAGTTTTTGCGTGTTGTAGGTGCCCGCGCTGAAGATGACGTCGCGGGCGAAGAAGGTGCGCACGTTTTTGCCGCGGCGAGGCGACTTTCCGGTGCGGACCGCGGTGACGGTGTAGCCGCCGTCTGCTGGGCGGACGTCGAGCACTGTGGTCATCGGGATGACATTCGCGCCGCGTTGTTCGGCCAGGTAGAGATAGTTGCGGTCCAAGGTGTTTTTGGCTCCGACGCGGCAACCGGTCATACAGGACCCGCATTCGGTGCAGGTTCGGCGGGCTGGTCCGGCGCCGCCGAAGAACGGGTCTGGCACGACAGTTCCGGCGGGAGTGTCCTTGTCGCCGAAGAAAACGCCGACCGGCGTGAGCTGGAAGGACGAGCCGACGCCCAGGTCGTCGGCGACTTCCCGGAGCACCTCGTCCGCGGTGGTGACGGTGGGGTTCTGGGTGACGCCGAGCATCCGGCGGGCCTGGTCGTAGTGCGGTTTCAGTTCGGCTTGCCAGTCGGTGACGTGCGCCCACTGCGGGTCCGCGAAAAACGGCGCGGGCGGTTCGTAGAGAGTGTTGGCGTAATTGAGGGAACCGCCGCCGACGCCCGCGCCGCCGAGGATGACGACGTCCCGGAGCAGGTGGATGCGCTGGATGCCGTAGCAGCCGAGACGCGGCGCCCAGAGGAAATTCCGGACGTCCCAAGAGGTTTTGGGCAGCGTCTCTTCGGTACGGCGCGGCCCGGCTTCCAGCACGGTGACGCGGTAGCCCTTTTCGGACAGTCGCAGTGCGCTCACGGAACCGCCGAAACCGGAGCCGATCACGAGGACGTCGGTCTCTTCGCGGGGTGGAGTCATCGGGTCCTCGCCTCGGGTCTGGGGACGCCGCCGGACGGCGATTGGGCACCGTCCGGCGACGTTCCCCGCAGTCTTCGCCTCAGGTCAGGCGCGCGCATCGGTCTGTGGACCGGGAGGTCGGGACCCGACTGGTCCCGCAGCACAAATTCAGTCGACCGGCCGGAGGACGGCGGGACCCAGCAGGCGGCATGCCAGCAGCGCCACCTCGACGTCGATCCGCCCCTCGGACAGCGGACGGCCGCGTTCCTGCTCGGCCTTGCGGAGCCGGTACTGGATGGTGTTCTTGTGCAGGTGCAGCTCCTGCGCGGCGACCATCAGGCTGCTCCCGCTGGACAGATACGCCCAGACCGTCTCGCGCATCCGGTGGTGTCCCTCGTCGTCGTCGGCCAGCGCGCCGAGCACCGACTGGACCCAGCCCGCGACCGCCGACGGATCGGCCGCGACCAGCGCCAACGGCCCGAGCTGCGCCGCCGCGGTGACCGGTCGCGGTTGGGAGCGCTCGGTCATCTGCGCGACGGCTTCGGCTTGCCGGGCCTGCTGGTGGGTGGTGCGGAAGCCGGCCAGTCCGCTCGCCGGATCGCCGAGCGCGACGCGGACCGGGTCGGGTGAGCCGGCGAGCGCGGCGGACACCGCGTCGAGGTCGAGGCTCGCCGTCGGGAACCAGGCCCAGACGGTCGAGGCATCCGGGGCCACGACCAGCGGAGTGGTGCCGAGGGCGGTCGCGAGCAGGGCGGCGTGGCGTTCGAGGGTGGTCAGACGCGCGCTTTCGTCCAGCTCAGGGCCACACCACAGCACCGCGCCGACGTGTCGGTCCGACAGCGCGTAGCCGAGGGTTTTCTCGACGTCGGCAGTGTCGATGGGCTTGCCGGACAACGCTGCTTGCACCTTCGCGAGCCGGGCCGCGTTGCGGTGGCGCAGCCAGGTGTCGCGTTCCGCCTGGTAAGCCTCGACGACCTCCTCGGAGATCTTGTCGATGTAGGTGAACGCGACCTGCGACAAGTCGGTGGCGGCGGCCGAGATCTCCGCGGTCGGGGCCGGTTCGGCCGCGATCCGGGTGATCATTTCCTGCTGGAAGGAGGCCTGGCCGAGCCGGTACGCGCGCAGCATCGCGGTGATCGGCACCCGGCGCTGCGCCAGCCGCCGCGCGAACTCCAGCGCGGCCGGCGGCGCACCGACTTCGTCGGGATTCGTCGCGCCGCTCAGCACGCCGAGCGCGGCGACGAGGTTTTCCCGGACCGAGCTTTCCAGCAGCTCCCCGGCCTGCGCGTCCGGCGCGAGCACCGGGACCGCCTCGGCGATCTCCTCCACGATCCGCGCGCAGAGCAGCGCGAGCTCGGCCAGGACCGAGTCCGCGACCTTGGCCAGCGTGGCGGCAGCCGTCGACGTCACAGGCAGCACCGTACGCCCGGTTCGTGCCCGGGACCCAACGCAGCCGGGCGTTTCGGTTTCGCGCACAGTGTCCCGCCGCTCGCGGATCCCTACCTTCGGGAAAACGACAGACCGCGTGGAGGCCGCCATGAAGAAGTACCGCCTCGCCGGAGCTCACGGCGAGACCGCCTGGCACGACCGGAAGCGGCACTTGTGGCTGCTCGGGCTGGTGGTGCCGCTGCTGCCGTTCGCCGCGATCGGGCTGCACGCCGCGACCGGATCCGACGCCGTGCTGTGGCTCGGACCGCTCGTCGTGCTCGTCCTCGTGCCGCTGATCGACCTCGTCGCCGGCTACGACCACACCAATCCGCCGGACGAGGTGATGGAGGCCCTGGAGGAGGATCGCTACTACCGCTGGATCACCTACCTGTTCCTGCCGTTGCAATACGCCGGTTTCATCGCGGGCGCGTGGATGCTGGCGCGCGGTGATTTGTCCGTCGGCGGCAAGATCGGCCTCGCGATCACGCTGGGCACCGTCGCCGGCATCGCGATCAACACCGCGCACGAACTCGGCCACAAACGGGAAGACACCGAACGCTGGGCGGCGAAAATCGCGCTGGCGCAGTGTTTCTACGGGCATTTCTACATCGAGCACAACCGCGGGCACCACGTCCGCGTCGCCACTCCGGAGGACCCGGCGTCGAGCCGGATGGGTGAGAGCTTTTACCGGTTCTGGCCGCGTACGGTCTTCGGTTCGCTGCGCAGTGCCTGGGGTGTCGAGCGGAAACGGTACGCCCGCAAGCAAAGCCATCCGTTCCACCTCGGCAATGACGTGCTCAACGCGTGGCTGATGAGCGTCGTGCTGTGGGGCGGCCTGATCGCCTGGCTGGGCGTCGGGATCCTGCCGTATCTGGTGGTGCAGGCGGTGTTCGGATTCTCGCTGCTGGAAATCGTGAATTACATGGAGCACTACGGGATGCTGCGCAAGCAGGTCACGCATGGTTCGAAGACGCGGTACGAACGGGTCACTCCGGCGCATTCCTGGAATTCCAACAATGTCGCGACGAATGTCCTGCTGTACCACTTGCAGCGGCACAGCGATCACCACGCGAACCCGACGCGCCGGTTCCAGACTTTGCGCGACTTCAAGGAAAGCCCCGTTCTGCCGACCGGCTACACCGGGATGATGGTCGTCGCGCTGGTCCCGGCGTGGTTCCGGAAGGTGATGGACCCGCGGGTCTACCGGCATTTCGACGGCGACATCCGGCAGGCGAACGTGCAGCCGGGCAAACTGACGTCGCTGCTGAAGAAATACCCGGTGGTCGCTGCTGCGGTGGAACAACCCGCCGCGGACACCCGGCCGAAGCTGGCCGACGACGTGGACGCCGCGCGCTGCCCCGGCTGCGGCTACGTCTACCGCGTCGCGGAAGGCAACGAGCTGGAGGGCTTCGCCGCCGGGACGCCGTGGTCGGAGATCCCGGACGACTGGACGTGCCCCGATTGCGGCGTGCGCGACAAGGTCGACTTCGTGCCCGTGGTTCGGGAGGCAGCGTAATGAAGATCGTCGCGGACCACGGCAAATGCGAAGGCCTCGGGATGTGCGAGGCGATGGCCGACCAGTTCTTCGAGGTCGGGGACGACGGGTTGGTGCAAGTCCTCGACGAGACTCCGTCCGAGGCGGACCGGCAGTTCGTCGACGCGGCGGTGCAAGCGTGCCCGGTCGCCGCGTTGCGGTTGCAGGATTGAGGCCCGGTGGAGACGGAGCTGCTCGGGCGGGCGCGGTCTGGCGACCAGGCCGCGTTCGCCGTCATCTACCAGGAACACGCGCCGCCGGTCTTCCGCTACCTGCGGATGCGGGTGCCGACGGCGACCGTCGCCGAAGACCTGACGAGCGAGGCGTTCCTGCGCGCGTGGCGGAAACTGCCGGACTTCCGCCCGGACATCGGTTCGTTCACCGGGTGGCTGTACACGATCGCCGACAACCTCCTGCGCGACCACCGGAAATCGGCCCGCTACCGGCGTGAACTCCTCGACGGGAAAGACCACGACGGACCGGACGTCCGGGGCGGAGCCGACCGGCTCGCGCTGGCCCGGATCGAAGCCGCCGCGCTCCGGCGGTGCCTGGCCGGCCTCAGCGAACCGCAGCGCGAGTGCGTGCGGTTGCGGTTTTTCGCCGGGCTTTCCGTCGCCGAGGTCGCCGAAACGATGAACAAGAACCCCAACAGCGTCCGGGCGCTGCAGCACCGCGCGGTGCGCACGCTCGCGACGCTGCTGGCCGAGACCGAGAAGGCGTGACGCTGTTATGCATGGATTCCTGGAGATTTTCAAGATCATGGGACCGCTGCTGGTCCTGATGCTGTGCCCGATCTGGCTTCCGCTGCTGGGGATGGCGATCGGGAAGCTCTCGGATCTGTTCTCCGGAGGCGGCAAGCGGACCGAGCCCGTGCGTGCGCCTCGGCAGGTGCGCGCTGAACCGGCCGAGGCGGGGAGCCGCGTTTCGCGGTGAGCTATAGCCGGGCAAGCATGTCTCGGGCGGCAAAGAGCATTGGTCAGGCATTCCGGACTTTCTTAGCCTGACTGCGGGTCGAAGGTGCCGGACACCCGCTCAAAGGAGAGCCGCGATGACCGAATGCCAGCCTGTCACTGCTCAGCCGCCGTCCGGTCCGGTCATCGGCATCGACGACGGCGTCCTGCGGTTCCGCGGCGTGCGGTACGGCACCGCCGAGCGGTTCCAGCCGCCGCGACCGGTCCAGCCCCACCTGGAGGCGGTCGACGCCACGCTGCCGGGCCCGATCTGCCCGCAGCTCGGCTCTCGGCTGGAGGCGGCGATGGGCCCGCCGCGGGATGAGCCGCCCCAGTCGGAGGACTGTCTTCACCTCGCCGTCGCGACACCGGCGCTGACCGGATCGCGGCCGGTGCTCGTGTGGCTGCACGGCGGCGGCTTCCTGAGCGGCGGCGGGACGCTTCCCTGGTACGACGGCGGGCGGCTCGCCGCGGACGGCGACGTGGTCGTGGTGTCGGTCAACTACCGGCTGGGCGCGTTCGGCTACCTGGCCCACGACGGCGTCAGCGAGGGCAATCTTGGCTTGGCGGACCAGACTCTCGCGCTCGAATGGGTGCGCGACAACATCGCGGCGTTCGGCGGCGATCCGGGCAATATCACCCTCTTCGGCCAGTCCGCGGGCGCGCTTTCGACGCTCGCCTTGCTGGCCAAGCCCGACAGCCGTCCGCTCGTCCGGCGGGCGATCGTCCAGAGTTCTCCGGATCCCGCGATCATCCAGGATCGCGCGAAAGCACTGGAGATCGGCCGGTATTTCGTCGACGCGGTCGGCGGAGATCCGCTGACCGCTTCCGTCGAGCAGTTGCTTGCCGCGCAACTGCAGACTCTCCGGTGGAACGCCGCGAAGGATCCGACGTCGACCCGGCCGCCGTTCGGGATCGTCGACCTCGACGTGCGGCTGTCCGATCCGTTGCCGGACTTGATGATCGGATATACCGCGCAGGAGTGCGAGGCGTTCGCGATCGGAGTTCAGGACGAGGAGATCCGGCGGGCGATCGCGGACCAGACCGAGCCGCTTTTCGGTCGCCCGGCGCGTGACTTGGCACAGCGGTACGGCGCGTACTCCTACGAGTTCGCCTGGACTCCGGCAACCGGCGGCTACGGCGCGATCCATTGCCTGGAACTGCCTTTCCTGCTGGGCACCCCGGAATCCTGGCGGGGGAGCCCGATGCTGGGCGACACGAGCTGGGCCGAGGTAGAACGTCTCGGTGCGCAGATGCGCTTGTGGTGGACCGAATTCGCGCGGTCGGGTTCGCCTGGCCCGCGGACCGGCTTCCGGATCGGGAATTTCCCTCAGAAACTGGAGAACACGCCATGAGCAAGAGCATCCATTGGCCCGTAGTCATTCTCTGCTTCCTCGCTGTTCTCCTTGATGGTTTCGACACCGCCGCCCTGTCGTTCACGATTCCGACGCTGTCGCACGAATGGGCTTCCGCTCCCGCCGCCTTCACCTTGCCGTTGGTACTGACCAACATCGGCGTCGTCATGGGATACCTGGCGGCGGGTTACGTCGGCGCCCGGATGAAGGCGCGGTCGGTGGTGCTCACCGGCGTCCTGATCTTCGCGGGCGCGACGGTGCTGACCGCCGCGATCCTGCACCTGAAATCCATGCCGGTCTTCGCCGCGACCCGCCTGGTGACCGGACTCGGTCTCGGGCTGGTGCTGCCCGCCGGGGTTTCGCTCGCGACGAAACACAGCGCGGAGGGCCGCCGGGAGCTGGTTTCCGTGGCGGTGACCCTCGGCCTCGCTTCCGGGAGCAGCCTCGGCGGATTCTTCGGCGGCAAGCTGCTGCACAGCGTCGGGTCCGCCGGAGTCTTCTACGTCGCCGGGCTGGCTCCGTTGGTGCTGGCCGCCGTCATGGCGATGGTGCTGCCGACTAACGAGCCCGCGGTCGCGAGCACGGCGAAGCAGGAAGCCAAGGTGAGCAGGTTGTTCGGCCAGGGACTGCGCCTGCCGACCTCTCTCATCTGGGCGTTCTCGTTCCTGATCTTCATCACCGCGTACGTGCTGATCTCCTGGGTTCCGACGCTCCTCACCGGCTACGGTTTCGCCGCCGGGAAAGCCCCGCTGGGACTCGCGTTCCTCACCCTCGGCGGCATCGCGGGCGGTCTGGTGCTCATCCCGCTCGCCGCGCGGATCGGGATCGCTCGTGCGCTGATTCTGCTGCCCGCCATCGGGGCGGTGTGCATGGTTCTCGTCGCGACGGTGCCGGTCGGCGAGACTGTGCTGTTCCTGCTGCTGGCCGGGGCCGGTTTCGGGGTTACGGCGGGGCAGATCGGCCAGCTGACCCTCGCGGTCTCGATCTACCCCGCGAGCACTCGCACCACCGGCGTCGGCTGGGCCGCGGCGCTCGGGCGGATCGGGTCGATCGTCGGACCGGGCGTCGCGGGTTTGCTGCTTGCGCTGGCATTGTCGGCTCAAACGATCGTCCTGGCTACGGCCGTTCCCGTGCTGGTGGCAATCGCTTGCGCGGTCGGGTTGAGCCGGGTGCGGTCGCAGGCTAGGAGGGAGCGCGATGGCGCACTGGTTCGATCTCGGTGACGTCGCGGTCGTTCCGCTGATCGAGGACGACCGGCTGCTGATCGAGCCCGGGGAGTTCTTCCCGGGACTCGAGCCCGACCTCGGCGACTGGTACACGCGGGAGCCGTGGTTCGACCGTTCCTCGGGGAAGCTGGTCTTCGTCATCCAGTCGTTCCTCGTCTGTTCGGCCGACGAGGTGCTGGTGGTGGACGCGTGTGTCGGGGCGGGGAAGGACCGTCGGCGCGCGGAGTTCGATCAGCTGCCGGACCGATGGATGCAGCAGTTCCTCGCGACCGGGTTGCGGCCTTCGGACGTCGATGCGGTGGTGTTCACGCATCTGCACACCGATCACGTGGGCGCGGCGACTGCCCAGCTGGAACCGGTTTTCCCGGACGCCCCGCATTTCGTGGTCGAGGAGGAGTTCCGGTATTGGTCGAGCGAGGCTGGCGGGGAGGCCATGCGCCGGACTGGTGACTACCTGGCCGACAGCGTGCTGCCGATCGAGCGGGCCGGCCAGCTGAGCTTTGTGGCTCCGGATGCGGTGGTGGGCAAGCATGCTTCGCTGGCTCCCGCGGCCGGGCATACGCCGGGGAATGTGTGCGTGCGAGTCCGCGGCAGTGCGGGGACTGTCCTGCTGGCCGGGGACACGATGCATCACGGGGTGCAGGTTCGGCATCCGGAGTTGAGCACCCGGTATTGCGTTGATCCGCAAGCGGCGGCGCGGGTGCGGAGCCGTCTGCTGGAGGACGAGCTGGGCTCGGTTCTGCTTCCGACGCACTTTCCCGCGCCGTCAGCGGGCCGGGTCCGGCGTGGTCAGGACGGGTATGGGTTCGAGTTCGCTGACGACCTGCTCCGGGCCGGGCAGTTCCGCTACCGGGAGTGGTTGGCGTAGCTGGCCAAAGTCCGTGAGGGAACCCCTGAGGGAATCTGATTCCCTCAGGGGTTCCCCTCACGGCCGATCACCCAGGCACGGGGTCGACTCGGCGGCGGAGCAGGCAAAATACGTTCCCCTCCGGGTCGGCGAGCACGTGCCACGACTCCTCCCCGGTCTGCCCGATGTCGGCGGGCCGCGCTCCGGCGGCGAGGAGGCGTTCCAGTTCCGCGTCCTGGTCCCGGTCGGTCGGGTTCACGTCCAGGTGCAGCGGCAGTTTCGCCGGTTTCGGATCGCTGCTGCGGCTGAGGATCAACGTCGGCTGCGGACCGCCGAAACCAGCCTCGGGAGGGCCGATCTCGAGGTCTTCTCCGTCCCAGCCGAGTTCGACGTAGCCGAGGACTTCGCACCAGAAATCGCCCATCCGTTGCGGGTCGGCGCAGTTGAGGACGAGTTCGGTGATCCGGCAGGCCATGCGCGCGAGCTTAGGGCCCGCGCGCACCCCCGCCCAGCGGATTCCGGTTTGTGCGCGCGGATAGATCTGCCGCCCCGGATTCGTCCGCGCGCACGAACGTCGTGCCCGGGAAACCTCCTAGGGTCGCCAGCAGCGAGGCGAGGAGGCAAGCATGCGGACACTGCTGCGTGGCGGTCGCGTCATCGACCCGGCTACGGGCTTCGACGGCACAGCTGACGTGCTGGTATCCGACGGCGAGGTGATCGCGGTCGGACCGGGACTGCCGAGCGCGGACGACCAGGTCGAGATCGACGTCGCCGGGTACATCGTCGGGCCGGGGTTCATCGATCTGCACAGTCACGTGCACACGATCGCCGGACAGCGGCTGCAGGCGATGGACGGCGTCACCACGGCGCTCGACCTGGAGGCCGGGCTGATGCCGGTCGAACGGGCTTACGCCGAGGCCGCCGCGGCGGGGCGTCCGCTGCACTACGGATTTTCGGCCTCGTGGGGGTCCGCGCGGGCGAAGGTGCTCGCCGGCATCGAGCCGGACGCGAACATCAACACCGGGCTCTCCGTGCTGGGCAATCCGGCCTGGCAACGGTCCTCGTCGAAGACCGAGCTGGCCGCGTGGCTGTCGCTGGTCGAGGGCGAGCTGGCGGCGGGAGCGCTCGGCGTCGGCGTGCTGCTCGGGTACGCGCCGGCCAGCGATCCCGCCGAGTTCCTGGCGCTGGCGAAGCTCGCCAAGCAGGCTGAAGCGCCGACGTACACCCACGTCCGCGAGCTGGTCGAGGTCGATCCGGGCACGCCGGCCGACGGGTCCGAGGAGATCGCGATCGTCGCGGCCGAGACCGGTGCGGCGATGCACCACTGCCACGTCAACAGCACTTCCGGACGGCACATCGACCGCGTGCTCGCCGCGCTGGAATCGGGCCGTTCCGCCGGGTCGCGGGTGACGGTCGAGGCCTATCCGTACGGCGCGGGCAGCACCGCGGTCGGCGCGGCTTTCATCTCGCCGGAGCGGCTGAAGATGAAGGGCCTCAACCCGTCGCGGGTCATCCTGCTGGAGACCGGCGAGCGGATCGCGGACGAGGGACGGCTGCTGCAGGTCCGCGCCGAGACGCCGGGTGCGCCGTGCATCCTCGAGTTCCTCGACGAGGACGACCCGACCGACCGCACCCTGCTGCATCAGGCGCTCGCCTTCCCGGACTCGATCGTCGCGAGCGACGCGATGCCGGTGTACTGGCAAAACGGGGCCAACGAATCCACTGAATGGCCGCTGCCGCCGGGCGGTGCGACACATCCGCGTACGGCGGGGACGTTCTCGAAGTCGCTGCGGCTGATGGTGCGTGAGGCTGGCGTCTGGACCTGGCTGGAGGCGTTCCGGCGCTGTTCTTACCTCCCGGCTCGGGTGCTCGACGAGGTCGCTCCCGGAGCGCGGACCAAGGGCCGGTTGAACGTCGGTGCGGACGCGGACATCGTTGTCCTCGATCCGGCCACGATCACCGACACCGCAACGTATTTCGACGCTACCCGGCCCGCAGTCGGTGTCCGGCACCTGTTCGTCGCGGGCACTCCGGTGGTGCGCGACGGCCAGCTGCTGACCGACGCGTTCCCGGGCCAGCCGCTGCGAGGGGAACCGCGATGACCGAGTTCGCTGTGGACGCTTTGCTCGCCAACATCGAAACGTTGGTGCGCTGCGAATCCCCATCGTCTGATCTTGACGCGGTTGCACACAGCGCTGACGTGCTGACCGAGGTCGGCAAGGCGTTGCTTGGCGTGGAGCCAGAGCGGATTGTCCTGGATGGACGGACGCATCTGCGCTGGCGGTTCGGCGACGGTCCGGCGCGCGTGCTGCTGCTCGGCCACCACGACACGGTCTGGCCGATGGGCTCGCTGGAGACGCATCCGTTTTCCGTGCAGGACGGGGTTTTGCGCGGGCCGGGCTGCTTTGACATGAAGACCGGCGTCGTGATGGCGTTGCACGTCGCGGCTTCGCTGGCAGACCGGAGTGGACTGTCTATTTTGGTCACCGGTGACGAAGAGCTGGGCTCGCCGTCGTCGCGCGGATTGATCGAGGAAGAGGCACAGGGCTGCGCGGCGGCGTTCGTGCTGGAAGCCTCGGCGGATGGCGGCGCGATCAAAACTCGGCGCAAAGGCGTTTCCCATTACCGGATCGAGGTGACCGGACGCGCGTCGCACGCCGGGCTCGAGCCGGAGAAGGGGATCAACGCCGGGATCGAGATCGCGCATCAGGTGCTTGCCGTCGCCGCGCTCGCCAGTCCGGAGCGCGGGACCAGTGTCGTGCCGACAGTGCTTTCTGCTGGTACCACGGTGAACACCGTGCCCGCCGCAGCCGCAGTCGAGGTCGACGTGCGTGTGTGGGACGAGGAAGAACAACTCCGGGTCGACCGCGAAGTCCGCGCGTTGCAACCGGTCCTCGACGAAGCGCAGGTGCGGGTCACCGGCGGGATCAATCGTCCGCCGCTGGACGCGGTTTCGTCGGCTGCGTTGTACGGGCTGGCAAAGGAACTCGCTGCGGAACTGGGCTTGCCGGAATTGACCGAGGCGGCCGTCGGCGGGGCTTCGGACGGCAATTACACGGCAGGCCTCGGTGTCCCGACGCTCGACGGTCTTGGCGCGGTCGGCGGCGGCGCGCACGCGGATCACGAACATGTCCTGGTCGAGGAATTGCCGAAGCGGACCGCGTTGCTGGCCGCGCTGGTGGAGAACGTGCTGACGAAGGGGAGTCCGTCGATTCCGACGAATCCGACCGGCGATTCTGGTCGAGCACGACGGTGACGTCGGTGGGGAAGCCGGGAAAGGATCATCCCGTGACGAATCTTGCGATGAACACGGAAAGACCCGTCGCGGCGGAAGTGTGCGACGAGGCGGTCGCGGCCGCTCGGGCGGCGGCCGCCGCCTCGGGCGTCGAGGTCCGGGAAATCACCGAGATCGCGGAAATGACCGCGGTCGGAGTGCTGTTCGAGACGATCTGGCGGTCCGCGCCGGGAACCCGTCCGGTGACCACGGAACTCCTGCGCGCGCTGTCGTCGGCGGGGAATTACGTGGCAGGCGCGTTCGCCGACGGAGAAATGCTCGGTGCGTGCGTCGGCTTTTTCGGAAATCCCGGAAAAGGCAGTCTGCACAGTCACATCGCCGGAGTCGCGAAGGCCGGTGCCGGTCGCGGAATCGGGTACGCGCTGAAACTGCATCAACGTGGCTGGGCGCTCGGACAGGATGTCTCGACGATCAAATGGACCTTCGACCCGCTGGTGCGCCGCAACGGCTATTTCAACCTCGGCAAACTCGGCGCGCTCCCGGCGCGTTATCTGCGGGATTTCTACGGCCCGATGGCGGACGGCATCAACGGTTCGGGCGACACCGACCGGCTGATGGTGTCCTGGGACCTGGCCAGTCCGACCGTGCGGACCGCCGCGTTCGGCGAACCGATCCGCACCGACGCGAAGACGTTGCTCGACCAGGGCGCGAAGGTGGCCCTTGAAGTGGCCGATGACGGTGGTCCGGCCGCTGGTGCCGCGGACGCCCCGACGGTGCTCGTCGCGGTCCCGTCCGACATCGAAGGCTTGCGCACGACCGATCTCGGCAAGGCGGACGCGTGGCGGGTCGCGCTGCGCGAATCGCTCGGCGGGCTGATGGCCGCCGGGGGCCGGGTGACCGGTTTCGACCGAGCCGGCTTTTACGTGATCTCCAAGGAGGAGCAGTGAAACTCAGCGGTGTGGAACTGCGCCGGGTGCAGATGCCGCTCGTCGCCCCGTTTCGGACTTCGTTCGGCACCCAGTCCGTCCGCGAGCTCTTGCTGCTGCGCGCGGTCACGCCGGCCGGCGAGGGCTGGGGCGAATGCGTGACGATGGCCGGGCCGCTGTACTCGTCGGAGTACAACGACGGCGCGGAACACGTGCTGCAGCACCACTTGATCCCGGCGCTGCTGGCCGCGGAAGACGTCACCGCGGCGAAGGTGACGCCACTGCTGGCCAAGTTCAAGGGCCATCGGATGGCCAAGGGCGCGCTGGAGATGGCGGTGCTCGACGCCGAACTCCGCACGCACGAGCGGTCGTTCGCCGCCGAACTCGGATCGGTGCGCGATTCCGTGCCGTGCGGGGTTTCGGTCGGGATCATGGACACGATTCCGCAGCTGCTCGACGTCGTCGGCGGGTACATCGACGAGGGCTACGTCCGGATCAAGCTGAAGATCGAACCCGGCTGGGACGTCGAGCCGGTGCGCGCGGTCCGCGAACGCTTCGGCGACGACGTGCTGCTGCAGGTCGACGCAAACACTGCCTACACCCTCGGCGACGCGCCGCAACTGGCCCGGCTCGACCCGTTCGGCCTGCTGCTGATCGAGCAGCCGCTGGAAGAGGAGGACGTGCTCGGCCACGCCGAACTGGCCCGCCGGATCCAGACGCCGATCTGCCTCGACGAGTCGATCGTGTCGGCGCGCGCGGCGGCGGACGCCATCAAGCTGGGCGCGGTCCAGATCGTGAACATCAAACCGGGCCGCGTCGGCGGTTACCTGGAAGCGCGGCGGGTGCACGACGTGTGCGCGGCGCACGGGATCCCGGTGTGGTGCGGCGGGATGATCGAAACCGGCCTCGGCCGGGCCGCGAACGTCGCGCTGGCCTCGCTGCCGAACTTCACCCTGCCCGGCGACACGTCGGCGTCGGACCGGTTCTACAAAACCGACATCACCGAGCCCTTCGTGCTCTCCGACGGCCACCTCCCGGTGCCGACCGGACCGGGTCTCGGCGTGGCGCCGATTCCGGAGCTGCTGGATGAGGTGACCACGGCAAAGGTGTGGATCGGTTCGTAGCCCGCTACGAATTCCGGAGGTAGATTTGGTCGGATCGGACCAGCCGGTCCGCACGAGGCCGGATCTACCTTCGGGGGGTGCTGACACCGGTGCCGAGCAAACCGCACACGAGTCTGGGACGCGTCCTCGAAGCTCTCGGGGACGTGCTCCTCGAACCGGTCGCCGTCGGCCGCGACACGCGGCGGCAGCTCGGCGGGGTGGTGATTCACGACCCGCACGACGACGCGGAATTCCCGGCACAGGCGGTGGTCCTCGGCGTCGGCGTGCGCGAATCCGACGAGATCGTGCAGCTCCTGCACGCCGTCGCCGCGCGCGGAGCGACCGCGCTGGTCGTGCGAGCGCCGGTCGCCGCCTCGACGGAACTGGTGCGGGCGGCCAATTCCTCCGGGGTCGCGCTGCTCGGCCTCGCCAGCGGCGCGTCGTGGGCGCAGCTGGCCGCCATGCTCCGCACGCTGCTCGCGGAGGGCGACGTCGGCGATGTCTCCCCGCAGACGCTCGGCGGGATGCCGTCCGGCGATCTTTTCGCGCTCGCCAACGCCATCGCCGCGCTGCTCGACGCGCCCGTCACCATCGAGGACCGCAACTCGCGCGTGCTCGCGTTCTCCGGCCGTCAGGACGAGGCCGATCCCTCGCGGGTCGAGACGATTCTCGGCCGCCAGGTGCCCGAACGGTTCACGCGCGAGCTGGAGAAGGACGGCGTTTTCGAGCGGCTCTACCGCGATCAGGGCCCGGTTTACGTCTATCCGGGCGACGGCTACGACAAGAAGATCGTCATGATCCGCGCCGCCCTCGCGGTCCGGGCCGGTGACGAGGTCCTCGGGTCGATTTGGGCAGCTGTCGACAAAGAACTAAGCGAAGAACGTACCGCGGCGTTGATCGACGCTTCGAAAATCGTTGCGCTGCATATGCTTCGGCTGCGCGCGGGTGCCGATGTCGAACGTCGGCTACGCGCGGATCTGGTCAGCACCGCGCTCGAAGGCGGTTCCGGCGCGCAGGAAGCGATCGCGCGCCTCGGGTTGCTGGGGCAGCCGACGATCGTGCTCGCCATGGGCCTGATCGAGGCACCCGACGACGACCTCCGGCTGGTCGCGGAACGCCAGCGGGTCGCGGACGCGTTCGCCATGCACCTGAGCGCCGTTCAGCCCCGATCGGCGGTCGCACTGGTCGGCGATGTCGCGTACGGGATCGTCCCGATGCCCGGGAACCACGGCGATTGCCGCGAACGCTCGGTGCGTGTCGCGTCGACCTTCCTGGAACGCACCGGCCGCCGGGTCGCTGCGGCGATCGGCATCGGCCCGCTCGCGCTCGACGGATCGGGCTTGCGTGCTTCTCGGGACGGTGCCGACCGCGCGTTGCGGGTGCTGCTCACGAACGGCGGCTCGAAGCGGGTGATCGCTGCCGAGGACGCGCACATCGAGGCGCTGATGCTGGAACTGGCCGACCTGTCCGCAGCCCGCGGCGACGTCGCGACCGGGCCGATCGCGCGGCTGCTGGAGTACGACACCAAGCACCAGTCGCAACTGGTGCACACGCTGCGATGCTGGCTCGATTCGTTCGGGGACATCAGCGCGGCTTCAGCGGCGGCGTACGTGCATCCGAGCACGTTCCGCTACCGCTTGCGCCGGTTGGCCGAGGTGGGCGGCATCGATCTGGACGATCCGGGTGACCGGTTCGCGGCGATGGTGCAGTTGCACTTGCTGCCGAGGGTGGAGAGGGCTGAGGAGGGGTCGTGAGTGTTCATCACGGTTAGAACCGCGATGAACACTCACGAGAACCCAGCCCCCGCCCTGCTCCACCAACGGGAAACCTCCTCGCCACCTTCCTGCGATCGCACCAACCGCCCCCCTCCTGCCTCCCGCACAATGGGGAATCGGCAGGCCGGACCAGCGCGGTTTCCGGGCGCACCAAGAACTCCCTGCCTGCTGCCGGAGAAGTCCACAGTAGACAGGAGGGTCATGGCCACCGCATCCGAAACGATCGTCCGCCGCGCCGAGGAGGTCGGCGTCGAGGTCCGGTTGCACGCCGCCGAGGTCGACGGCTCGCGCAGTCTCGGCATCGGGGAGGACGTCCCGGTCGTTCCCGCGTCGGTGTTCAAGGTTCCGATCGCGCTGGAGCTCGCCCGCCAGGCCGCCGAAGGAAAGCTCGATCTCGGCACCCGGATCACCGTCAAGCCCGGGCATCCGACGCCGAGCCCGTACGGCCTCGCCACCTTCCGCCACGAGGTCTCGATGTCCTGGCGCGATTTGGCGATTCTGATGATCGGAATCAGTGACAACGTTGCCACCGACCTGATTCTCGCCGAAGTCAGCAAAGACGCGGTGAATAGCACGTTGCGGCGCCTCGGATTCACGCACACCGTCGTGCCGCAGGACTGCGGTGAACTGCTGGCGACCATCGGCGAGGATCTCGGAGTTTCTTACGAGGACGACGAACGCGCGCTCGCCGAACTGACCTACGAACAGGTTTCCGGGTTGCGCGCGCTGCAACCGGAGAAATCGTGCAGCACCACCGCCGCCGAAATGACCCGCCTGCTGGGACTGATCTGGCGGGACGAAGCGGCCGCCCCGGAGGCGTGCGCGGACGTCCGGCGCTGGATGGAACTGCAGGTCTGGCCGCACCGGCTGCGTTCCGGGTTCCCGGACGATCGCATCCGCACCAGCGGCAAAACCGGGACGTTGCCCGCCGTGCGCAACGAGGTCGGCGTGGTCGAGTACCCGGACGGCGGCCGCTACTCCGTCGCCGTGTTCACCCGCGCCGCGGATTCCCGGTCGAGGGTGCCCGAGCGCGACGCGTTCATCGGTTTCGCCGCGGCGACGGCAGTGGAGTCCCTGCGCACGGCTTGATTCGTCGGAGCGGAGGAACTTTCCCCCGGCTCTCCTCGGTCCGGACGAACAAGTGACGTCCGCCACCGACCTAGCATTTCCGAAACGCCGGTCCACCATCCCCCGGACAGAAGGTGCACATGTCGAAAATTTCCGAGATCGAGACCTGGCTTCAGGAGAATTTCGCCGCTCTGCTCGCCAAGCATCAGGTCCCCGGAGCCGCGATCGCGGTGCTCGCCGACGGCGAGGTGATCGACCACGCGGCGGGCGTCGTGAACAAGGGCACCGGCGTGGAGTCCACTGTGGACTCGGTGTTCCAGATCGGGTCGATCACCAAGGTGTGGACGACCACGCTCGCCATGCAGCTCGTCGACGAGGGCAAGCTGGACCTCGACCGGCCGGTGCGCGACTACCTTCCCGAGTTCGTGCTCGGCGACGACGAGGCCGCGGCGGCGATCACCGTCCGTCAGCTGACCTGTCACACCGCCGGCTTCGAGGGCGACATCTTCACCGACACCGGACCCGGCGACGACTGCGTCGAGAAGCTCGTCGCGACGCTGTCCGACGTGCAGCAGCTCTTCCCGCCGGGCGAGCGGTTCTCCTACAACAACGCCGGCTACTGCGTGCTCGGCCGCGTCATCGAGGTGCTGCGCGGCAAGTGCTGGGACGACTGCGTGCGCGAGCACCTCTTCGCGCCGCTCGGCCTGACCCACGCGGCGTCCGGCCCGTACGACGCGATCCGTTACCGCGCGGCCATCGGCCACGTCTCCCCGAAGCCGGGCGAGGACCCGGTGCCCGCGCCGATCTGGGCGCTCACCCGTTCGAACTCGCCCGCTGGTTCGACGCTCGCCATGCGCCCGCGCGACCTGCTGACGTTCGTCCGGATGCACCTGAACGAGGGCAAGGCCGACGACGGCACCCAGGTGGTCCTGCCGGAATCGCTGCTCGCGATGCGCGAACCGCAGGTGGACGTGCCGAACCTCGGCATGGCCGAGCACTGGGGCCTCGGCTGGATGCTCTTCGACTGGGACGGCGGCAAGGTCATCGGCCACGACGGCGGCACCATCGGCCAGGCGTCCTTCCTGCGCGTGGTTCCGGAGAAGGGCGTCGCGGTCGCGCTGCTGACCAACGGCGGCCAGCCGATGAACCTGTACCAGGAGATCTTCGCGAAGCTGCTGGACGAACTCGCGGGCGTCACCGTCGCGGCGCGGCCCGAGCCGAATCCCGCCGCCGCTCCGGCCGACTTTTCCCGGTACGTGGGCGAGTACTCGTCGATGGTCGCCGACACCGTCGTCAGCGAGGAGGACGGCAAGCTCTGGCTGGAACGCACCCCGAAGGGAATCTTCGCCGAAATCGGCGCGCCCTCGGGGAAGGAAGAACTGTTCCCGAGCCAGGGCGACACCTTTGTCGCCAAAACCGAGCAGCTGCCGGGTGTCTACATGGCACACGCGTTCGTCGGCGACGACGGCAACGGCCGCGCGCAGTTCCTCCACACTGGACGCGCGGACCGACGGGTCTCCCAGTGAGCGGGATCCGCGAACAGATCGAGGCCGTCTTCGCCGACGCTGGCGCGGAAGGGTTCCTGCACGCCCGGGAAATCGGCGTGCAAGGCCCGGAAGTGTCGGCGGGCGGAGACGACCCGGTCGTCCTGGCGTCGGTCTTCAAGATCCCGGTCGCGCTCGCCTTTGCCCGCGAGGTCGCCGCCGGACGGCTTGACGACACCGAACGGACCAAGGTGACCGCGCGGTACCGGATCGGCGGCATCGGCACCGCGGGTTGCGCCGACGACGTCGAGATGAGCTGGCGCGACCTCGCGCACTTCATGCTCACGATGAGCGACAACGCCGCGACCGACGTCCTCTACCACCGGCTCGGCCAGGAAACGGTGGACCGCGTGCTGGCCGATCTCGGGCTCGCCCGCACTCGGCTGATCGGCTGCTGCGAGGACCTGTTCGCGTCTGTCATCGCGGATCTCGGCGGCACTCCGGATTCCGACCTCGAAGCGCTGTTCAGCCAAGCGACACCGGAGCAGATGGACAAGCTGTCGGTCCGCGATCCGGAGCGCACGACGTCGTCCACGCCGCGCGAGATCACGACGCTGCTCAACGCGATCTGGACCGACCAAGCAGGCGAACCCGAAGCGTGCGAACGGGTTCGCACGATCATGGCGCAGCAGATCTGGCCGCACCGGCTGTCGTCGGGCTTCCCGTCCGGCGTGGCGGTCGCGGCGAAAACCGGGACGCTGCCCGGAATCCGCAACGAAGCAGGCGTGGTGACCCTGGGGGACGGCCGCCGGTTCGCGGTCGCGGTGTTCACTCGCGCGCATTCTCTCGAAGACCGCCTTCCCGCGGTCGACGCGTCCATCGGCGCCGCCGCCCGGCTGGCGCTCGACCACCTCCAGAGCGCGACCCCGTAGGAGAAATCCCATGAAAACTGCCCGGCTCACCGCCGCGATGGCGGGCGTGGTGGCCTTGACCGTGAGCGCGTGCGGGGGATCAGCGCAATCCGGGACGGACCGGACCGCGAACCAGAAACTGGTCGACGGCAAGACGTTCACCTATGCCATCCCGACCGATCCGGGAACGCTCGACCCGGCGATCACCGTGCTCTCGGTCGCCCGCAACCTCGACCAGTTCCTCTACGACGCGCTGATCAATCTCGATTCCAAGGGGCAGCCGGAGGCGGCCCTCGCGGAGAAGTGGGAAGCGAATACGACCACCGCGTCCTTCACTCTGCGCAAGGGAGTCACCTGTTCCGACGGAAGTCCGCTGACCGCGGCCGACGTCGCGGCGAACATCAACTTCGTCGGCGACCCGGCGAACAAGTCCCCGCTCGCCGGTGTCACGGTGAAGAGCGGCACGAAAGCGGTCGCCGGCGACGGCACGGTCACGATCACCAGCGGCGCGCCGGACGCGTTCCTGCTCCGCAACATCGCCGGTCTGCCGATCGTGTGCGCCAAGGGGCTTGCCGACCGGAAGACGCTCGCCAAGGGCGAGAACGGCACCGGCATGTTCGCCATGTCCGAGATCGTCCCGAACGACCACTACACGCTGACCCGGCGCAAGGACTACACGTGGGGTCCCGGCCAGTTCGACCCGAAGCAGCAGGGGGTGCCGGACAAGGTCAACATCCGGATCGTCCCGAACATGACCACCATGTCGAACCTGCTGTTGTCCGGCGAGGTCAACGCCGCCTCGGTGATCGGGCAGGACCAGCAGCGGCTCAAGGCGCAGCGGCTGTACCACGCCGACATCGTCTCCCCGTTCGGCGAGTTGTTCTTCAACCAGGCTCCCGGCCGGTTCGGCGCGGACCAGGCGATGCGCCGGGCGCTGACCCAGGCGATCGACCTTCCGCAGGTCGCGAAGGTGCTGACTCGCGACGGCAGTGCGCCGGTCAAGGGCATGGTCACCATCGAACCGCGGCCGTGCGAGGGCGATTCGGTCACCGGCAAGATCCCCGGCTTCGATGTCGCCGCGGCCAAGGCGGCGCTCGATCAGGCGGGCTGGAAACCGGGTCCGGACGGCATCCGCGTGAAGGACGGGAAGCGGCTCGCGCTGACCGCGATCTACGGCACGCAGGCCGGTCCGACGATGCCGCCGGGAGCGGAGCTGATGCAGCAGGGCTGGAAGAGCGTCGGCGTTGACGTGACGCTGAAGGGCGTCGACAGCCCGGGCCTCAGCCAGTTGCTGTTCGCCACCGGCGAGTGGGACATCTCGATGGCGCCGCTGGGCCTCACCCTGCCCAGCCAGCTCGTGCCGTTCATCTCCGGCGGGGAACCGCCGCAGGGCACGAACTTCGCGCACATCAAGAACCCGCAGTACGACGCGCTGGTCGCCAAGGCGGCCTCGCAGGCCGGGCAAGCGGGCTGCGCGGACTGGATGGCCGCCGAGTCGGCGCTGTTCGAGAAGCAGGACGTCGTGCAGTTCGCGAACTCGGTGGTCCCGACCTTCGGCAGCAACGCGAAGTTCGACATCGTGAACGGCTACATCAAGCCGACCACCATCCGGATGTACGCCTGATGACCGGCGCGATCGCCGTCGCGGGCCCGAAGGTCAGTCCCTGGCTGGCCTTCGGCGCCCGCCGCCTCGGGCGGTTCGTGGTGTCGCTGTGGGTGCTGGTCACCATGGCGTTCCTGATGATCCAGCTGATCCCGGGCGACCCGGTGCGCGCGGCGCTCGGCCTGACCGCGCCGATCGAGCTGATCAACGCCCGCCGCGCCGCGCTCGGGCTTGACCATCCGTTGTGGCAGCAGTACCTCGACTATTTCGGCGGGCTGTTCCGCGGCGATTTCGGCACGTCGATGCTGACCGGGCAGCCGGTCGGCGACGTCATCTCCGACCGGCTCCCGGCGACGCTGCAGCTGGCGCTCCCCGCGTTCGTGGTGGTCATCGGGCTGGCGATCCCGATCGGCCTGACCTTCGCCGTGCTGACCCGCGGCGGCCGGCATCGCGGCGCCGAACTCGGCTTCACCTCGACCACCGTGCTGTTCGCCGCGATCCCGGAGTTCCTGGTCGCGGTGGCGCTGGTGGCGTTTTTCGCGGTGCAGCTCGGCTGGTTCCCGGTGGCCGGCCACGAGGGCGCGGGTTCGCTCGTGCTGCCGATCATCGCGCTGGCGCTCGGCCCGACCTCGACGCTGTCCCGGATCGTCCGGGTGGAGACGCTTTCCGTGCTGGGCAACGATTTCGTCCGCACCGCGCGCGCGAAACGGCTGCCCGCCCGGCTGGTCTACCTGCGGCACGCGCTGCCGAACGCGCTGACCGCGACCCTGACGCTCGGCGGGCTGATGCTCACGAGCCTTGTCGCGGGGACTGTCTTGGTGGAGAACGTGTTCGCCTGGCCGGGTCTCGGTTCGACGATCTCGCAATCCATTCTGCAGAAGGACTATCCGCTGGTGCAGGGGATCGTGCTCGTGTACGGCATCGGCGTGCTGCTGGTGAACCTCATCGTGGACCTGCTGCTGGCGATCCTCGATCCGCGTTCGACGATCCGGGAGAACTGAGATGGCGAAACGGCGCGGACAACAGTGGCTGGCCGCCGTGCGTACCCCGCTCGGCGCGTTCGCCGCCGGCCTGCTCGTGCTGGTGATCGCGGTCGCGGTGCTGGGCCCGATCCTCTGGCAGGACTCGGCTTCGGCGATCGACACCAACGCGATCGGCCAGGGTCCCTCGGGCGACCATCTGGTCGGCACCGACGAACTGGGCCGCGACATCTTCTACCGCGTGCTCGTAGCGACCCGGCTTTCGGTGCTGCTGGCGCTGATCGCCGCGGCGCTCGGCGTCGCGACCGGCCTGGTGCTCGGCATGCTGCCCGCGGTACTGCCGCGTCCGCTGGGCAGATTGCTGACGGCGGCGATCAACATCGCGGTCGCGTTCCCCGGGCTGCTGCTGGTGTTGTTCTTCGCGGTGATTTTCGGTGTGGGCACCCAAGGCGCGGTGATGGCGATCGGGTTCGCGCTGGCTCCGCAGTTCGCCCGGCTGACGCAGACGCTGTCGGCTTCGGTGGCCGGACGGGACTTCGTGTCCGCCGCCCGCGTGGCCGGGGTCGGCCGGATCCGGTTGCTGTTCCGGCACATTCTGCCGAACATCGGCGAGCCGCTGGCGGTCAACGCCACCATCGGCGCCGGTGGTTCGCTGCTCGCGTTCTCCGGGCTGTCGTTCCTCGGGATCGGCGTGCAGGCCCCGGATTACGACTGGGGGCGGCTGCTCAACGAAGGCCTCAACGGTATCTACGTCAACCCGGCGGCGGCGCTCGCGCCCGGTGTCGCGGTGGTCGTCGCGGGGCTCGCGTTCAACCTCTTCGGTGAGACTGTCGCCGGAGTGATCGGCGTGCGGACCCGGTTGCCACGGCTCACCCCTCGCGTGCTGCGAAAGTCCAAAGTGGACCCGGTCGTCACGGATGATGCTGTGCTGGTCGTCGAAAACCTGGAAGTCGCCTTCCCCCGCCCGACCGGCTGGACGGTTCCGGTGCGCGGCGTGAGCTTCACCGTGCGGGCGGGCGAGGCGATCGGAGTCGTGGGCGAATCCGGTTCGGGCAAGAGCTTGACCGGGCTCGCGGTGTCGCGGCTGATCGAATCGCCCGGTTCGGTCACCGCGGACCGGCTGGACTTCGCCGGTACGCCGGTGCTCACCACGCCGGAACGCGAATTGCGGACGCTGCTCGGGACGTCGCTGGCGATGGTGTTCCAGGACCCGATGACGTCGTTCAACCCGACGAGGCGGATCGGCCGTCAGCTCGCCGAGGTTTCCGAGCAGCATCACGGACTTTCGCGGACCAAGGCATTCGAGCGGGCCGTCGACCGGCTGCGCGCGGTACGCATTCCGGCGGCGGAACGGCGGGCGAAGCAGTATCCGCACGAGTTTTCCGGCGGCATGCGGCAGCGCGCGATGATCGGCATGGGCCTGATGGGCGACCCGCGGCTGATCATCGCCGACGAACCGACCACGGCGCTGGACGTGACCGTGCAACGGCAATTGCTGCGGCTGCTGGCCCAGACCCGCGCCGAACGGGACACCGCGATCATCCTGATCAGTCACGACATCGCGGTCGTTTCCCAGACGTGCGAACGGATTCTGGTGATGTACGCCGGACGGATCGTGGAGGACCTGCCCGCCGCCGGACCGGACATCACGCCGCGGCACCCGTACACGCGGGCGCTGCTGGCCACGACGATCGACCTGGAGACGGACCCGGACGCGCCGCTCGCGGTGATCCCCGGCCGTCCGCCGGAGCCGGACCAGATGCCGTCCGGCTGCGCGTTCGCGAGCCGCTGCCCGGTGGCGACCGACCGGTGTCGCGAGGAAGACCCGGAACTGACCGTGCTCGCGCCGGAACATCGGGTGGCGTGCTGGCATCCGGATGCGGCAGGGTCGGAAACAGGGCGGTCGGAAGCAGTGGGCACCGTCGCCACCGCTGGAGGTGCGAAATGACCGCCGCGTATCGCCCCCGCTGGGCAAAGTCCGTGGGGGGAACCCTGAGGGAATCAGAGTTCCTCAGGGTTCCCCTCACGAACCTCGGAGCGGGGCAGCGGCCGGAAGCGGGAGGGGCGGAATGAGCGAACTGGTTTTCGACTCGGTCAGCGTCCGGTACGGCGGACGGCGCGGGCTCACCGCGGTGGACGGCGTTTCGCTGACCGTCCCGGCGGGCAAGGTCGTCGGCCTCGTCGGCGAATCGGGTTCCGGCAAGTCGACGCTCGCCCGGGCGGCCGTCGGATTGTCGCCGGTGAGCGCGGGACGGGTGCTGCTCGGCGGTGTGGACGTGCGGAAACTCCCGCGCCGGCGTCCGCTGCAGATGGTGTTCCAGGACCCTTATTCCTCGCTCAACCCGCGGATGACCATCGGCGAGTCGATCGCCGAAGCGATGCCGCGCGGGACGAATCGCCGAGAGGAGGTCGCCCGGCTGCTGGAGCTGGTGAACCTCGATCCGGAGCGTGCCACGCACCTGCCGGGCCAGCTTTCCGGCGGCCAGCGGCAACGCGTCGCACTTGCCAGGGCGCTCGCGGGTCAGCCGGAAGCGTTGATCGCCGACGAAATCACCTCCGCGCTCGATGTTTCGGTGCAAGGCGCGGTTCTCAATCTTGTGCGTGAAGTGCAGCGGCAACTCGATTTGTCGATGCTGTTCATCTCGCACAACCTCGCCGTGATCCGGTATCTCAGCGATTTCGTCGCGGTGATGTACCTCGGCCGGATCGTCGAAGCCGGACCGGCCGAGCAGGTGCTCACCGATCCGCAGCATCCCTACACCCGCGACCTGCTCGATGCCGCCCCGTCGGCGCACAAGTCGCTGTTCGACCTCGAACCCGGCGCGACCGCGGACGCGGAACCGCCGGATCCGCACCATCCGCCGGCCGGATGCCGGTACCACCCGCGCTGCCCGGTCGGCCCGCTCGTGCGGAGCGACCGCGAGATCTGCCTCCGGGCCGATCCGGCCGAGGACTCCGCGCCCCGCCGGCACGCGTCGGCCTGCCACTTCAGCGAATCCGAGGGCCACGAGCCCGCGATCTCTCAAGGAGCCAGCGTATGACCCGCCGTCTCGGCATCGATGACCTGTACGCCCTCGCCGCGCCCAGCCAGCCCGCGCTTTCGCCGGACGGCAGCCGGATCGTCTACGTGCTGCGGACCGCGGACCGGGAGGAGGACCGGAACGTCGACGCGCTCTGGACGGTCGGCACTTCCTCCGGCGAGGCCCGTCAGCTCACCCGCGGAAACGCTGACGCGGCACCGAAATGGGCTCCGGACGGTTCCCGGCTCGCGTTCCTGCGCGCCCAGGACGGTCCGCCGCAGGTCTGGGTTCTCCCGGCGGACGGCGGCGAGGCCGAGCAGCTCACGAAGCTCCCGCTCGGCGCGGGCGCACCGGTGTGGAGCCCGGACGGCAGCAAGATCGCGTTCTCCGCGGCGGTCGACCTCGCCGCGATTGTCGAGGCGCCGCCGGCGAACACGCCGATCGTCGCCGAGCGGCTGGACTACAAGTCCGACGGTCCCGGCCTGCTGAAGACCCTCCGCAGCCACATCCACGTCCTCGACGTCGCCACCGGCGAAGTCCAGCAGCGCACCTTCGGCGACTGGCACGCGGGCCAGCCCGCCTGGTCGCCCGACGGCAAGCACGTCGCGTTCACCGCGTCCCTGGACGACGACGCCGACCTCACCTTCCGGTCCGCCGCCTACGTCCTCGACGTCACCGAGCGGAACGCCGAACCACGGCTGGTCGGCACTGACCAGGGCATGGCGGGCACGGTCGGCTGGACCACCGACGGCAAGGCGCTGCTGGTGGTCGGCCGCACCGACACCGTCACCGGACACCTCGGTCTGCTGCGCGTTCCGCTGGACGGCGGCGAGACGGTCAACCTGGCCGAAAGCCTCGACCGCAACGTCATGTCTGGCGGCCCCGGTTACCCGGGCGCGCTGCCGCAGCTGAACGAGGCGGGCGACGTCGCGCTGTTCGCGATCCGCGACCGCGGCTGCACCCATCTGTACGAAGTGGACCTTGCCGGTGGAGACCCGCGTCCGGTGCTGGTGGGCGACGGAAACGTCGTGTCCGGAGTGGACTTGGTCGGCGGCAAGGCCGCGATTGTGTTGGCTACCAGCGATTCCTTCGGCGAGGTCGCCGTTCTCGACCGCGCCACGGGTTCGGTCGACGTGCGCACGAAGCACGGCGACGCAGTGTCCGAAGTGGAATTGTTCGGTCGCGAGTCGCGCGAATTCACCATCAGCGACGGCACTGTCGTCCAGGGCTGGCTCATCCGCGACACCGAACGCACCGGCCCGCAGCCGTTGCTGATCGACATTCACGGCGGTCCGCACAACTCCTGGAATGGTGCGGCGGACTCGATTCACCTGTACCACCAGACACTTGCCGCGCGCGGCTGGGCAGTGCTGCTGATCAACCCGCGAGCCAGCGACGGCTACGGCGAAGAGTTCTTCACCGCCGCGATCGGCGCGTGGGGCAGCGCGGACGCACCGGACTTCCTCGAGCCGATCGACCAGCTCGTCGCCGAAGGTCTCGCGGACCCGGACCGCCTCGCCGTCACCGGGTACAGCTACGGCGGCTACATGACCTGCTACCTCACCAGCCGCGACGACCGCTTCGCCGCCGCGGTCGCCGGTGGCGTCGTCAGCGACCTGACCAGCCTGGCCGGGACGTCCGACGGCGGCCACTACATGGCAGTCAACGAATTCTCCGGGCTTTCCTCGGGCAAGTACGAGAATTCGTCCCCGCACGCGCAGGTCGAACAGGTCCGCACGCCGACGCTGATCCTCCAGGGCGGCGAAGACGTCCGGTGCCCGGTCGGCCAGGCCGAGCAGTGGTTCACCGCGCTGCGCGAGCGCGACGTGCCGTCCAGGCTGGTGCTGTACCCGGGCGGCGCGCATCTGTTCGTTTTGGACGGTCCTCCGTCGCACCGCGCCGACTACAACCAGCGCGTAGTCGACTGGGTCGAGCAGTACGCCGGTTCGCGGGTGCCGATCGACGCCGCACACTGGAGCCGCCGCCTGGCGGAACTGGCGCGCAAGCACGACATTCCCGGTGCGTCGCTGGGCATCCTGCGCGTCGACACCGGCGAGGAGGTGTTCGCGACCCACGGCGTGCTGAACAAGGCGACCGAGGTCGAGGTCACCGAGGATTCGCTGTTCCAGATCGGCTCGATCTCCAAGGTATGGACGTCGACCGTGGTGATGCAGCTCGTCGACGAAGGCCTGCTCGACCTCGACGCGCCGATCCTGGACGTGCTGCCGGAACTGCGGCTGTCCGATCCGGAGGTGACCAAGCGCGTCACCATGCGGCACCTGCTGACGCACACCAGCGGCATCGACGGCGACATCTTCACCGACACCGGCCGCGGCGACGATTGCGTCGAGAAGTTCGTCGACCTGCTGGACGAAGCCGCGCAGAACCATCCTCTCGGCGCGACTTTCTCCTACTGCAACTCGGGTTTCGTGCTCATGGGCCGGGTGATCGAGAAGCTCACCGGGAAGACCTGGGACGCCGCGATGCGGGACAAGCTGTACACCCCGCTCGGCCTCACGCACACGGTCACGCTGCCGGAGGAGGCGCTGCTGTTCCGCGCCGCCGTCGGCCACGTCGCGCCGGACGGCGAGGACCCGGCTCCGGCCCCGGCCTGGCAGCTGCCGCGCTCAGCCGGACCGGCCGGTCTGATCACCGCGCGCGCCGCGGACGTCCTCGCCTTCGCCCGCCTGCACCTCACCGGCGGCCTGACCGCGGACGGCACGCGGATCCTGTCGGCGGAATCGGCCGCGGCGATGGCGGCCAAGCAGGCTGACGTCCCGGACAAGCACACCCTCGGCGATTCGTGGGGCCTCGGCTGGATCCGCGACGACTGGGGCGGCCGCCGCGTGATCGGCCACGACGGCAACACGATCGGCCAGTCGGCGTTCCTGCGCCTGCTGCCGGACGCGGGCCTCGCGGTCACGCTGCTGACGAACGGCGGCCACGCGCGGGATCTGTTCACCGAGCTGTACCGGGAGATCTTCGCCGAACTCGCCGACGTCGCCATGCCGCGTCCGCTCGAGCCCCCGGCCACGCCGGTCACCGTGGACGCGAGCCGGCACCTGGGCGTGTACGAACGGGCGGGCGCGCACCTCGAGGTGGTGGAGCGCGAGGGTGGTTTGCGCGTCGTGTACACCATCACCGGACCGCTGGCGGAGCTGTTGCCGGACAAGGTTCAGGAGTTCGACCTGGTGGCGGTCTCGGACACGCTGTTCGTGCTCCGGATGCCGGGCGGGCAGTTCTGGACGCCGGTGCTGTTCTACACGCTGCCGACCGGCGAGCCGTACGTGCACTTCGGCGCGCGGGCGACGCCCAAGGTGGCCTGAGGGCGGAGGGGCTGGGTTCGCTCAGCCCCTCCAGTCCGTCACTCCGCGTAAGCTCGGCTCGTGCCGGAAATCCGCCCGAGGCCCGTCGTGGTCTCGCAGTTCGTGGAGAAGCGGGGCCACCTCGCGCACGGCGATGGCATCGCACCGCACCGGCATGTCCAGGGGCAGTTGCTGTATCCGTCGGCGGGCGTCCTCGCGACCACGACCGAACGCGGCACGTGGGTCGCTCCGGCCAACCGGGTCGCGTGGACTCCGCCGGGTTTCGAGCACTATTCCCGTGCGTACGGCCAGACCGAGGTCCGGGTCCTGGAGTTTTCCGGGGAACTGTCCGCCTCGCTGCCAGATCAGCCAACGGTCTTCGAGGTGTCGCCGCTGCTGCGGGAGGCGTTGCTCGTCCTCACCAGCCGGACCCTTCGCCCGGAGGCCAGGGAACGGCTTCGCGGAGTGGTCGTCGACGAGCTGGTCGTCGGCCCCGACGAGGCGATGTACCTCCCCGCCGCGTCCGACGACCGCCTTCGCGCGGTCACCGATCTTCTCCACGCCGACCCCGCGGCCTCGCTGACCTTGGCCGAGTTCGGCCGAACGGTCGGGGCGGGGGAGCGGACCTTGAGCCGCTTGTTCCAGACTGAGCTGGGGATGAGCTTCCACCAATGGCGCAGCCTGCTGCGCGTGCAGCACGCCCTGATTCGTCTAGCCGAGGGCGACGCCGTCATCGACACCGCGGCCCGGCTCGGTTGGGCCAATCCGACCAGTTTCATCGAAGCGTTCACCGCGGTCGTCGGCCAGACGCCCGGCCGCTATCAGCAGGAGCTGCGCCGCGCCGGCCGATGAGGTTTGGCGGGTTTCCGGAAGACCCAGTCGGGCTGCTGGTACCGCTGGCCGCTGGGTTCCGGCGAACCTGGAGACATGACCGCAACACCGTCCGAAGTGGACGAGAAGACCGCCGTAGTGATCGTGGGCGCCGGAGTCGCCGGGCTCACCCTGGGAATTTTCCTGCTGCACAGCGGAATCGACTGCGTCATCGTGGAAAAGCGCAGCCTGGAGTACGTCGGACAACGCCAGCGAGCCGGAGTCGTCGACACCCGGGCCGCCCGGATGTTCCGCGCACACGGCCTGGAAGACCGGGTCGTCGGCGGCGTCCCGACCCAGCCGGTGCTGAACTTCCGCATCGACGGCGAAACCCGCCCGCTCGCCCTGGCCCCGGACGACCAGGGCGATGGCCGGTTCTGCCCGCAGCAGCTTTTGGTCCGAAACCTGATCGAAGTTTTCCTCGCCGACGGCGGAGATCTCCGTTTCTCGGTGGAGGCTTCGATCGAGAACCTCGACCGTCCGCTGGTCCGCTGCTCAGACAACCGAACGATCGCCTGCGAATTCATCGCCGGATGCGACGGAGACCGCGGCGTCAGCCGAGCCGCGATCCCGGACCTCACGCGCTACACCCACGAATACGGCTACGCCTGGCTGACGGTATTGGCGGAAGTACCCGCCAATCACCAATCGATGATGGCACTCCACCACCGCGGCTTCGCCGGTCAATTCGCCCGGGGCCTGCAGGCAAGCCGGTTCTATCTGCAATGCCCGCTGGACAGCTCCCTAGCGGAATGGCCCGACGACCGCATTTGGACGGAGATCGAAGCCCGTTTCGAGGAACCCATGACGAGGGGTCCGATCGCGAGTGCACAGTTGGTGCCACTGCGAAGCGTGGTGCACAGCACGATGAATCACGGCCGCCTGTATCTCCTCGGCGACGCCGCGCACATCGTCCCGCCCATGAGCGCTAAGGGAATGAACCTGGCCTTGCACGATGCCGAGCTGTTCGCGGACGCCGTTGTCCGCTACCGGAAAGAAGGGGATTCAAGCCTGCTAAACAGCTACTCGACTACGGCGCTGCGCCACGTCTGGAAGTACCAAGCCTTCGCAAACTGGTGGACCGAGCTAGTACACAACGCCGGTAACTCCACCTACGAAGGCGAGTTCCGACGCCAAGCCGCCCGCGCAGAGCTGGAAGGCCTATTCAAGCCCGGCCCAGCAAACCGCCGACTAAGCGAGTTCATCGCCGGGCTCGCCTGATCAATCCTTCCGCCGCGCCAGAAACCGCACCAGCAGAATCACCAGGCACACCGCCGCGATGCCGCCCCCGATATACCGGTAAGTGTCCTCCAGCCCGGCGAACTGGCCGATCGAATTGGCAGCGGCACCGGCGAGAAAAACCAGCCACAGCAAAGCAGTAACAGCAGGGCCGCCAGCGGTGCGGCTTCGGGAAGTCTCCATGCCGAGAACACTATGGACCGGCCAGCGCGCCAACCATGCCGTGCACGCCCAACTTCACGGTGGTGCCTGCGCTACCAAGAAGGGTCACCGGCGAGATTTCCGGGTAGAGCCTCGGCTGCCCCGGATCCCACGCTCGCCGCACCGCCGATTCCGGCCGCGGTTCCG
>NZ_JBSFNS010000018.1:0-116472 GCF_053587275.1 Amycolatopsis sp. NPDC003676 | reverse complement strand
GGGGGCACTACCAATCTTCTTTCAAACGCCCCCACTCCCCGGGCCTGATTTCCTCCCTGGTGAGTGGCGATCCCGGTTAGAACCGGGATCGCCACTCACGAGCTTCAGCGGCTCAGCCACTCCTCGAGCCCGACCTTGCCCCGCCACGAACCATCCGCCGGAACCAGACTGTCCTTGCCCAGCACCGTCCCGAAGTACTTCGCCTCCGGGTCGGTCACCACCTCGCGCGGGTCCTTCCGCGCGGTCAGCACCCGGCGGATCCACTCGTCCATCGGGAGCACGTCCGGACCGCCGATCTCGACGATCCCGCCGACCGCCGGCTCGCCCGCGGCCCGCGCGACCGCCACCGCGACGTCCTCCGCGGCGATCGGCTGCGTGCCGCCGTCGGAAAGCCGGACCACGCCGTCGACCGTCGAGGTGTCCGCGATCGCGACCGCGAACTCCAGGAACTGCGTCGCACGCACGATCGTGTAGTTCAGCCCGCTGTCCTCGATCAGCTTCTCCTGCGCGGCCTTCGCCCGCAGGTAACCGGAATCCGGCAGCTCGTCCGCACCCACGACGGACAGCGCGACGAAGTGCCCGACCCCGGCTTCGCGCGCGGCCGACACCAGATTCCCGGTCGAGCGCCGGAAGAATTCCATGACGTCGTCGTCCGCGAACGACGGCGAGTTCGACACGTCCACCAGCACGTCAGCGCCTTGCAGCACGCCGGACAGCCCTTCGCCGGTCAGCGTGTTCACGCCGGTGCTCGGCGCGGCCGCCACGACCTCGTGCCCCTCGAGCAGCTGCACGACCTGCGATCCGATCCGCCCGGTCCCGCCGATGACGACGATCTTCATGCCCGTTCCCTCCGTTTCCGCCGCGACGGCCGCCGCGAGCGTCGCCAGTCAGGACCGGACAGCGCGCCGATTTGTGACACCCCTGCCCGCTAAGCTCGCGAATGCCCCGCCGGACCAGGAAAGGAACGCGCCGCCGATGGAGGAACTCGCCGAGGCCGCCTCGGTGTTCGCGCGGGTCCGGCCGCGGCTGTTCGGGATCGCCTACCGGATGCTCGGCAGCGTCGCCGACGCCGAAGACCTCCTCCAGGACGTCTGGCTGCGCTGGCAGACCTGCGACCGCTCGGTCGTCCGCAATCCGGACGCATTCCTCGCCACCACCACGACGCGGCTGGCCATCACCGCGAGCCAGACCGCGCGCGTGCGGCACGAAACCTACGTCGGCCCGTGGCTGCCCGAGCCGATCGACGCCTCCGCCGACCCGCAGCTGGGTGCCGAGCGGGCCGCCGCGCTCGAGGTCGCGGTGCTGTTCCTGCTGGAGAAACTGCCAGCGACGGAACGCGCGGCGTACGTGCTGCGCGAGGCGTTCGACTACCCGTACCAGCAGATCGCCGACATCGTGCAGACCACCGAGGTCAGCGCGCGCCAGCTGGTCAGCCGGGCGCGCAAACACCTCGCCGCGGAACGCCGGACGCCCGTCGAACCGGAGGAACAGCGGCGGCTGCTCACCGCGTTCGTGGACGCCGCCCGCAGCGGCGACCTGGCGACGCTGGAGAAACTGCTCGCCGAGGACGTCGTCAGCTACTCCGACGGCGGCGGCGCAGTCCGCGCGACGCGGATCCCGGTGGTCGGAGCGGTCACGGTCGCGAAGTACGTCCGCGCGTTCGCCGGCCGGTTCTGGCCCGGCACCGAGGTGGGCTGGAGCGACGTCAACGGCCAGCCCGCGGCGGTGGTGCGCCACAGCGGAGCGGTGATCGCGGTGCTGACCGTGTCCGCGTCGGCCGAGGGCATCGACCGGCTGTTCTGGCTGATGAATCCGGCCAAGCTCGGGGCGTATACCGCCTGAGCACGGGGTACCCGGCGGGCATGAAGCGTCCCGGCCCGGTGCGCTGGCTGCACTACGTGTACGGCGGGGTACTCCCCGACGAGTACCGCGAGTGGGTGCTGCACGACGCGACCGCGAAAACCTGGGTGCTGCGCTTCGCGTTCCGGATCTTCATCGAGGCGCTGCCCTGGCTGATCGCGGGTTACGTCGTGCTCACGCTCGTCACGCCGATGCCCGCCGGGATGATCATCGCCGCACTGCTGATCAGCCTGCTGCTGAGCCTGTTCCTCACCGTCACCAGCGCCGACGAGCTCGCCGAGGTCCGGCTCACCAAGCACGGTTTCCCTCCCGGCGCGGGGAAAGAGGTCCGCAAACGCCGCGGCGGCGCGTCGACCTGGCCGTGACGTGCTTGCCGGAAGCGTAACCGCTGGGTTACGCTTCTTCTCGTGGATCTGGTCGCCAACGCGATCGCCGACCCGGTGCGGCGGGACATCCTGGCGCTCCTGCAGCGACAACGGCTGCCCGCCGGGGAGATTGCAGCGCGCTTCGACATCAGCCGGCCCGCAGTGTCGCGCCATCTGCGCGTGCTGCGGGAAAGTGGGCTGGTGCGCGACGAACTCGTAGGCAGGCAACGGTTTTACGCGCTCGACCCGCAAGGTTTCGCCGAACTCACCGCCTGGCTCACGCACCTCGTCGCGCCGCCCGCTTGGCAGCAGCGGCTCGACGCGCTGGAGACCGAGGTCCACCGCACCCGTCGCGAACGCCGCCGGGACACCGCTTCCGGAGAGGAAAACACCGCATGAAACCCGTGCCCACCGCGAGAGCGCACCGGCTCGCCGACAGCATCGACCTGGTCCTGCCCCGCACTTTCCGCGCGCCGATCGACGACGTGTGGGCCGCGGTCACCGAACCGGAACGCACCGCGCGCTGGTTCGGCCCCTGGAAGGGCGACGCGACACCCGGTCGGATGATCCAGGCCCAGATGGTGTTCGAAGAGGAGGAACCCTGGATGGACCTCCGCATCGACGCCTGCGAGCCGCCGCACCGCTTGGCTGTTTCGTCGACCGACGAATCCGGGGCATGGCGGATGGAGCTGCGACTGGAGTCCCGAGGCGCGGCAACGGAACTCCAGCTCGTGCACCACCTGGACTCGGCGGACAAGATCCCGGAAGCGGGCCCCGGCTGGGAGTACTACCTCGACATGTTCGCCGCCGCCTTCGAGGGCACGCCGAGGCCGGACTTCGCCGACTACCACCCGGCGATGACGCCCTATTTCACCGAATTGGCCGGAAAGTTTTCCTGACCAGGCGTCAATAGTCCACTTCGGACAGTCGGCAGCCGAACGAAATGTCCTTGAGCAGCCAAGACTTCCCCGGATGGCTGACGACGGCGGCCGGGGCCGAATCGCGCGGCCGACTGCCCGATCCCCGCCGCCATATGGAGTACACTGCTGTACCAGTTACTTTCAGTAGTCCCGCGTGACGAGGTGTGGGCCGGTCCGGTGGGAGGTGCACGGTGGACGCGACGCTGGGCAGCACTCTGGTCACCGATGCGCGAGAGGACGAGCGCACCGACGCCGAACTCCTCGCCGCCGTACGCGCCGGGGATTGCCAGGCAGGCGGCGAATTGTTCCGGCGGCACGTCACGCTGATGCGCCGCGTCGCCGCCGGTTTGGTGCGCCAGCAGGCCGAACGCGACGACCTGGTCGCCGAAGCGTTCGCGCGCGTGCTCAGCACGGTCGCGGCCGGCGGCGGCCCGGAATCGAACGCGCCCGCGTATCTCGTGGCCACAATGCGAAATCTGTTCGCACGATGGAGTCGCCACGAAAATCGTATCGATCTCTACGCGACTGTTCCGGAACCCGTAAATCTCGACGGCGGCGCAGACGAACTCGCAGTCATGCGCTCGGAAGACCGGCTCGTGTGGTCGGCCTACCGGACTCTGCCCGGCCGCTGGCGGACGGTGTTGTGGCGGATGTCCGCCGAGGGCGACACTCCAGCAGAACTGGCCCCGGTGCTCGGCGTTTCGCCGAACGGTGTCGCCGTGCTCGCCCGCCGCGCGCGCGAAGGGCTGCGGCAGGCGTACCTGCAAGTCCAGGTGCCGGACGCGAAGTTGCCGCAGTGCCAAGAAGTCCGCCGCCGGATGGGCGCGTGGCTGCGCGGCACCCTGCCCGCCCGCCGGGCCGGAGTCCTCGCCGGACACCTCGCCGTATGCGAACCGTGCCACGCGGTCGCCGCCGAACTGGCCGAGGTCAACCGCGAACTGCCCCGGATGACCGGGTGCTGCGACCCAGCGATCCCGGAACCTCGCTGACCCAATACCCCCGCGGCCCTTGCCCAGACGTACATGAGGGGAACCCTGAGGGAATCAGATTCCCTCAGGGTTCCCCTCACGTACCTTTCGCTATTCCCGAAGCCTCGCTGGCCAGATTCCGCGTGATCAGGTTGACCATGAAGTCGAACCGGTCATGCCCTTCCCCGGACGTCAGCTCCGCCGCATACTGCCGCGTGCGCGGGAACTTCTCCTCCGGCAGTGCGGTGAACCGCTCGATCAGCTCGTCCTGGCTGAGCATCCACTCGCCGCCGTGCTGCTGCCGCTGCCGGACCAGTGACACTTCCCAGGCGTACGCGGTGACGTAGAGCGTGAGCGAATCCAGCGCCCACGCGGCAGTCTGCGGTTCGATCCCACCAGCCAGCAGGATCGCCAGAATCCCCTCGCTGACCCGCAGCGTTTCCAGGTGCGTCGGCACCATCGCGAGCGCGGCGCGGGAGACGCCGGGGTACTTCAGGTACAGGTCGCGGATCTGCCCGTAAACGTCCAGGACCTGCTGCCGCCACTTCGCCGGGTCCGGTTCGGGCAGTTCGATCTGCGCACAGAGCCTGCCGATGAGCAGATCGTCGAGATCCTCTTTGTTGACGATGTGCGCGTACAGCGACGACGGCCCGGTGCCGAGCACCGCGGTGACCCGGCGGACGGTCAGCGCGTCGTAGCCCTCGGTGGCGACGACCTGCAGCGCGGCGTCGGTGATCCGGTCGACCGTGATGGGCTCTTTCCGCGGTTTCGGCGCCGCTTCGGCGCTGGCGGACGCGTGCCGGGCGGCGCGGCGCTCTCGGGGATCAGCGGGCATGTCCGCCACTATAGCTTGACACGAACTTAGTTCGTAATCTAGAACTTAGTTCGTGACTACTGAACTTAGTTCGTCCCCGCGCGCCGAGCCGCTTCCGCTGGTCCAGGCGTGGCTCGTGCTGGTCGTCGTGGTGATCGCCGACCTGATGGACCTCATCGACACCAGCGTCGCCGCCCTCGCCGGTCCCTCGATCCGCTCCGACCTCGGCGGCGGGCCGGTGACCCTGCAGTGGGTCCTGTCGGCCTACACCGCCGCGTTCGCGCTCGGCCTCGTGACCTCCGGCCGCCTCGGCGACCTGCTCGGCCGGCGCAGGTTGTTCCTGCTCGGCATGACCGGCTTCACCCTCGCGTCGCTGGCCTGCGGGCTCGCGCCCAGCGCCGGGTTCCTGATCGGGGCCCGCGTGTTCCAGGGCCTGTTCGGCGCGGCGATGATCCCGCAGGGCATCGCGCTGGTGAAGGTCGTCTTCCCGCCCGATCAGCTGCGCAAAGCCCTCATGCCGTTCGGCCCGATCATGGGCCTGGCCACCGTCGCCGGGCCGATCCTCGCCGGCTGGCTGCTGCACCTGAACCTCTTCGGCAGCGAGTGGCGCTCGATCTTCCTGATCAATGTCCCGTTCGGCATCCTCGCCGGACTGCTCGGCCTGCGCGTGCTGCCGCGACACAGCGGCGAAGACCGCGGCGCCCGCCTCGACCTGCGCGGCGTCGGACTGCTCACCGCCGCATCAGCGCTGCTCATCGTGCCGCTCATCCAAGGCCGCGAACTCGGCTGGCCTGTCTGGACGTACGTGCTGATGGCCGCCGGCGTGATCGCCTTCGTCTTGTTCGCGAGGTCCGAACGCCGCAGCAGCCATCCTGTCATCGCGCCGTCGCTGTTTTCCAAGCGCGGCTTCGTGTTCGGCCTGCTGATCACCGGCGGGTTTTACGCTTCGCTCAGCGGCTTCGTGCTCGTTGTGAACCTGCTGCTGCAGTCCGGTCTCGGCTGGACGCCGCTGCAGTCCGGGTTCGCCCTGCTCCCCTGGGCCGCCGGCACCGCCATCGCGACCCTGTTGTCCGGCGCGGTACTCGCCGCGAAACTCGGCCGCACTTCGCTCCACTTAGGACTCGCCATCGCCGTCGTCGGGCTGCTCGTCCTGTGGTGGTCGATCGCGCACTGGGGTGCGGCCATCACCGTCTGGCAGCTCGCCCCCGCGCTTTTCATCACCGGTGCCGGTTCCGGGTTGTTGTTCATTCCGCTCTTCGATTTCATTCTCGGCGACGCGACGCCCGAAGAAGTCGGCAGCGGTTCCGGAATGCTCAACGCCGCCCAGCAATTCGCCGGCGCCGTCGGTGTCGCCGCGCTCGGCACAGTGTTCTTCGCCCGCGGTGGGCCGTCTTGGATCCCTGCCGCTGAACTGGTTTTCGGCATCTGCGCCGCCTTGTACCTCGCGGTACTGGCCCTTGTCAGGTTCCTGCCGAAACACTCCGCTCAATCGTGAAATGAGTATCGCAGTGCCCAAAACCGCCCTGATCACCGGAACCAGCCGCGCCGCCGGACTCGGATTCGCCACCGCCCGGCTGCTGTCCGAACAGGACTATCACGTAATCCTGACCGCTCGCGACCTGTCCCGAGCCGAAGCCCTTGCCGCGCAACTCCCGAACGCCACTGCTTTGCGGCTCGACCTCGCCGATCTCGCCACCATGACCGCCGCCGCCGACTACGTCGCCGAATCCTTCGGCCACCTCGACGCGCTGGTCAACAACGCCAGCGACACCGTCGATTTCGCCACCCTGTCTGCTCTCGACGCCGACCTGGCCGCCGTTCAGTCCGCATTGGACATTGACGTCCTCGGCCCGTGGCAGCTCACGCAGTTGTTGCTGCCGCTGTTGAAAGCCGCACCGGCGGCCCGGATCGTCAATGTTTCCAGCGTTTCCGCTTTGCAGATCTCCACCGGGCTAGACCTCGGCGCGAGCCTGCGCGCCCCGGCGCATTCGTTCGCCAAGCACGCGCTGAACACTCTGACCGGCGTGCTGGCCTCGGCGCTGCGGGGCACCTCGATCCTCGTCAACGCCGTCGATCCGGGAGAAACCGCCACCCATCCCGAACGCGGCGACGAGGACACCGCCCGCCCCGCGCTCGACAGCGCCCGCGGCGTGGTGTGGGCCGCGACCCTGGCAGCCGACGGCCCCACCGGCGGCCTCTTCCTCGACAGCCAGCCGCTGTTGTCCCTGCTGCCCGGCACAAAAAACACCGCGGGCCCAGACCGTAACCGGTCCAGGCCCGCGGCGGGAAAGCCCTTGCTACACCAGGATCAGTGACCCAGGTGCAGGCTGTCCAGGTGCACGTTGCTCGCGTGCGACTCGAGGCCGCCCGCGACGTCGTGCAGGTGGTTCTGGACCTCGTTGAGCGGCGCGGCGTGCGCGGCGTCCGGCAGCTCGCCGGTCGTCGCGTGCTGGGTGCCGGTCTCGACGGCGTCCTGGACGGTGCTCGTGACGTGCTGCGCGGCCGCGTTGACGGCCGGAGCGTGCGCGGTCGCACCCTCGATGGCGTGGGTCAGCGAACCCGCGTTCGGGGCGGCCGGCAGCGACGGCAGCGCCGGAGCGTGCGGCAGCTCGCCGACGCCCGGGACCGACGGGGCGTGCGGCAGCGCGCCGACACCCGGGACCTGCGGCAGGGAGCCGACGCCCGGCACCTGCGGCAGCTCGCCCGCACCCGGCACGGCCGGGAGCGCCGGAACGGCCGGGAGCGCCGGAACGGCCGGGAGGCCCGGAACCGCGCCCGCGGCGTGGTCCAGCGTGCCGGACAGGTCGCCGGCCGAGGTCAGGTCGCCAGTCGCGTTGGTCAGGTCGGCGCGGAGGTCGCCGTGCTCGCCCACCGGGGTCGAGCCGATCGCCTCGTTGACGGTGCCCAGCAGGTGCGAGCCGCCCTGGCGGACGTCCTCGACGATGCCGCTGACCGGGCCGCCGACGACCGGCAGCTTGCCGGACTCGGACACGACGGCCTTCCAGGTCAGCGCGTCGCCGAGGTGGTTGGTGGTGGCGTCCACCGCGGAGCCGACGAGCTTGCCGTCGAAGACGTGCTCGCCCACCGCGTTCACGGTGTTCTGGGTGTCGATCGCGGCGGCGTCGACGATCGGGCCGACGACGGGGACCGAGTGGGTCGCGTCGGCGACGTGGTCCAGCACGCCGGAGACCGCGCCCAGGGCGCCGTGGGTGACGGTGTTCAGGCCGGTCGCGTCGGCGACGTTGCTGACGCCCTCGAAGACCGGGCTGAGGTTCGGCAGCGCGCCGGCGAGGCCGCCGAGGCCGTCGCCGACCTGGTGCGCGACCGGCTCGGCGGCGGCGTCGGCCTTGTCGAAGGCACCGGCCAGGTCGGCCGACGGAACGCTCGGGGCGGCGGGCACGCCCGGCACGGCCGGGATGCTCGGAGCCGCCGGAACGCCCGGCACCGCGGGAACGGCCGGGACGGCGGGAGCGGCGGGCAGCGGGGCGCTGTCCATGACCAGCGGCATGATGTCCTGCACGTCCGACGGGTTCAGCTCGCTGAGACCGGCGCCGTTCAGCACGCCTTGCGGGTCAGCTTTGTAGTCCGCCATCGACTGCGGGTCGTTCAGCAGGTTCAGCGCGAATTCGTGCAGCGTCTGCACCGGGCCCATAGTTCGTATTCTCCTGTGGTGACAACGGATCGGGGTGGGGTGTCCGAGAAACGGACGAGCCGGCCCCAGAGCCGGCTCCTTTTCCGAACATAGGACTCCGCCGAATGCCCGCCATCGGGGGGTCACCCGGGTTAGCCGGGGCACTCACTAGGGACTTTATCGATCCCCCGATTAGGGGCATTAGGGGATTCGGCGCGTCTGCACTGGTCACAGGCCTGCGCGCGGAGCACCCCGCCGAGCGCCGCCCACCCCACCGATCGGGGGACGGACGCGGGTCTCCCGGCAAGGTTCGCCAGGACCACCCATTGGTGTGACACCTACAAGGCTTTTCGGGCAGGGCCGGGCTCGGCGGGAAGGCCGAAACGACGACGAGACCGGGTTCATCCGGTTCCGCCGCGTTTCAGATACCGCAGGGAATCCGGACGCGGAATCCGCGTTGAATGGTGTCCGACGAGGTTGATCACGCTTCAATTAAGGAGATTCCGCGCGGAATCCGTCGGCAAGCTGGGGAAACGGCGGCTGGCGGTGAATCCGGCGCGGTCCTCGAGCGAGGATCCGGCCGCCGCTGGACCGCGCCCGACCCGGCCGGTGCGGCTTCGTCCGCTGGCTTCCGGCCGAACCGCGGCTGACGACAGCCTGCCCGGCCGAACGCCTCCGAGACGGCCCAAGCGGATGCCTCGCCTCGAATCCGGCACGGTCACCAGGCCGAAGCAGCCAGCCGCAACCCCACCTCACCAGGCCGAAGCAGCCAACCGAAACCCCACCTCACCAGGCCGCAGCCGCTGCGGCACGATCCCGTCCCGCAGCGGCTCCCGGCTCCCCTCAAGCAGTCGCGACCCGCACCGAGTCCGGCATTTCCAGTTCCTTCAGCAACTCCTCCTGCCGCCTCCGGTAGGCCGCCACGTTGGCCAGCTTGATCTCCTCGTATCCGCGCACCGAGTCCGGCAGCGCGGCCAGTTCGACCAGGCGGGCGTCGCCGCGGTCGGCCACCTCGATGGCGCGCGTCAGCGCCTGCCGGTACTCCCCGATCAGCGCCCGCTCGACCCGGCGGACCTCCGCGCGGCCGAACGGGTCCAACTTCGTGCCGCGAAGCTTGCGCATTGCCTTCAGCGCCGCGAACGCGGGCCGGACGCTTCGGCCGCCGAGGCTGATCTTGCGGTTCATGCCCAGTGCGCGCAGCACTGGCGGGTGCAGCCGGTGCGCGAATCGCGTGCCGACGCCGAACTGGGCTTCGATTTCCGCGGTCAGCTGCGGGTCCAGCGAAAGCCGCGCCACCTCGTACTCGTCCTTGTAGGCCATGAGCTTGTAGAGGTTCCGCGCGACCGCTTCGGTCACCGAAGCGCTGGCGCGCGTGCGGATCCGCTCGACGAATTCCGCGTACTGCCGCGCGTACCGCTCGTCCTGGTAGGCGATGAGGTCCGGGATGCGCAGGTCGAGCAGCCGGGCGAGCTCGCCGTCGGCCCGCACCAGCGCGCGCACCCGGCGGACCGCTTCCGCGTCCACCGCGGCCGGAGCCGAAGCAGACGACGACGGGGAGAGTTCCGCGTTGAGCGCGTCCGGGTCGGCGACCAGCTGCCGCCCGCGCCGGAACGCCTGCAGGTTGGTCTCCACCGCGGTCCCGTTGATCTTGATGGCCTGTTCCAGGCTTTCCGCGGTGACCGCCAGCGAGCCGGTCTGGTAGGCCGCGCCGAGCTGAAGGATGTTGGCGTATTGGTCGTCGCCGAAAATCTGCTCGGCGAGGCCGCGCGCGTCGAGGTAGTGGCCGGAGGCGGTCGCGTCGCCGAGCGCGCCGCGGATGCTCGACTGGTCCGGGTACGAAACTTCCTTGTCCACCACCATTCGCCCGGTCGGAACCTCCGAAGTGGACACCACGGCGACCGTCCGCCCGGCATCAGCCACGCCGAGGTACGCGGGATCGGCGGCGACCAGCGCGTCGCACGCCAAATACAGGTCGCATTCCCCGTTCGCGAGCTTCGGAGCCTGCTCAACTGCACCAGTGGAGATCTTCACGTCCGAAACGACCGCGCCGCCCTTCTGCGCGAGACCGGTCTGGTCGAGGGTGCGCACCTGCTTGCCGTCGAGAACCCCAGCGACACCAAGGATCTGCGCGACGGTGACCACACCGGTGCCGCCGATGCCGGTGATCCGCACAGCGACGTCAGACAACGTCTTCGCCGGCTCCGGCAGGACGTCCGCGCTGATCGGCGCGAGGTGCCGCCGCTTGACCTCGCCGGTCGGGACGACGGTCAGGAACGACGGGCAGTCGCCGTCGAGGCACGAGTAGTCGACGTTGCACGAAGCCTGGTGGATCTGGGTTTTACGGCCGAACTCCGTCTCGACCGGTTGCACCGAAAGACAATTCGACTTCACGCCACAGTCGCCACAGCCTTCGCAAACACGCTCGTTCACGAACACCTTGCGCGCAGGCGTTTCCTGCTTCCCCCGACGGCGCTTACGCCGCTTCTCCGCCGCACATTCCTGCTCGTGAATCAGCACCGTCACACCGCGATGCGCCGCCAGTTCTTCTTGCGTACGAAGAAGTTCCGACCGGTCACGCACCTCGACCCCACGCGGCAGCTTCCGCTTCCGCAGCCGCCGCGGCGCGTCCGAGGTGATGACGACCTTCGCCGCACCTTCAGTCAGCAACAGCGCAGCGACCTTCTCCACAGAAAGCCCGCCGACAGCGTCCTGACCGCCGGTCATCGCGACCGCCGAGTTGTAGAGCAGCTTGTACGTGATGTCGACGCCCGCCGCGACCGCCGCGCGCACGGCGAGGCTGCCGGAGTGCATGAACGTGCCGTCGCCGATGTTCTGCATCAGGTGCGGCGTCTCGACGAACGGCGCCATGCCGATCCACTGCGCGCCCTCGCCGCCCATCTGGGTCAGCCCGACGACCTCGCCAACCTGTTCCGGCTCCATGAACAAAGCCATGGTGTGGCAACCGATCCCGGCGCCGACGAGCGTCCCGTCCGGGACCTTCGTGGACGAGTTGTGCGGGCAGCCGGAGCAGAAGTACGGCGTGCGAGCCAGCAACGGCACCGAAATCCGCTCCCGGCGCCGCCGCCCCTTCCACGCCGCAACGGGTTCCGCCTCGGGCAGACGCTTGGCCAGACCGCTGGCGATGCGGTCCGGGTCCAGTTCGCCGAGTTCGGTGAACAGCACCTGGCCGTGCTGGTCGGACTTGCCGTACACGCGCGGCGCGCCGGTGCGGCCGTAGAGGATTTCCTTGATCGCCGGTTCGACCAGCGCGCGCTTTTCCTCGATCACCAGGATTTCGTCGAGGCCCTCGGCGAATTCCTGGATGATGCCGGGCTCGACCGGGTACACGACGCCGAGCTTCAGCAGCCGAATGCCGTAGCGGGACAGTTCGGACTCGTCGAGACCGAGCATCCGCAGGGCTTGCCGAAGGTCCAAATAGGACTTTCCGGCGGTGACGATGCCGATGCGGTCGTCCGGTCCGGACCGGACGATCCGGTTGATTCCGCTGGCGCGCACGTATTCCATCGCGAGCGGCAGCCGGACGCGGTGCAGGCTGTGTTCGAGGGTGATCAGCTCCGGCCCGAGAAGCCGGCTGTTCGGCTGGTGCTTGTACGCGCCCTCGGGCATTTCCGGCGCGGTCCATTCCGAATCGACCAGCGCGGTGCCGCCGGAGTCGGCGACGTTCGCGACGATCTTCATCGAGGACCACAGCCCGCTCGCGCGGGAAAGTTCGACCGCGTGCCTGCCGTGCTCCAGCACGTCCTGCGCGTCGGCCGGGAAGAACACCGGCATCGCGAGGTCGGCGAGCGCGTGCTCGGACGCACACGGGATGGTCGAGGATTTCGCGTTGGGATCGTCGCCGACCAGCGCGACCGCACCCCCGCGCGGGTCGGTGCCGGCGAGGTTCGCGTGCCGCAGCGCGTCGGTGGCCCGGTCGAGGCCGGGAGCCTTGCCGTACCACATGCCGACGACGCCGTCGTGCCGCATCGTGCCTGCTCGGGCGGCCAGCTGGCTGCCCATGACCGCGGTCGCGCCGAGTTCCTCGTTGACGCCCGGCTTGTGCACGATGTTGTGCTCGGCCAGCAGACCGGACCGCCGCGCCAGCTCCAGGTCGAACCCGCCGAGCGGCGAGCCCTGGTACCCGGACACGAAGGCGGCCGAGTCCGCGCCGTTCAGCCGGTCCAGCCGGATCCGGTCGAGCAGGACGCGCACCAGCGCCTGCACTCCGGTCAAGTAGACAGTGCCCGCTTCGCGCACGTACCGGTCTTCCAACGTGAAGGCGTTCATCCGCACTTCCCTTCCGCACGCCATCAGCCCACGGGCACCCGCCGTTGGGACGTGAGCCACCTCACCCCACCCCTGAGCCCGGGCGCAACGTGCCCGGCCACTGTAGTGGCAAGGACGCAAAGGATGTCGCGCGAGAGGGCGGATCGGGCAGATCTGTTGCGTACGATGCCGCTCATGGCCGAAGAACTGCTGGACGCGACCGACCACGAGATCATCGCGTTGCTCCGCGAGGACGCCCGGCGCACGTTCTCGGACGTCGCCGGGCGGGTGTCGCTCTCCACCGCCGCGGTGAAGCGGCGCGTCGACCGGCTCCGGGAGAAGGGCGTGATCACCGGTTTCACCGTGCAGGTCGACCACGCGAAACTCGGCTGGGGCATCGAGGCGTTCGCCCAGCTGCGGTTCTTCGGCAGCACGAACGTCGCCGAGATCGTGGAGACCACCACGCGGATCCCGGAGGCGCAGGCGGTGTTCACCATCGCCGGCGACCCGGACGCGGTGGTGTGGCTGCGCAGCCGCGACATGGCGCACCTGCAGAGCACGATCGACGAACTGCGGCGCAGCCACCGGATCACCAGCACGCGCACCCTGATCGTGCTCGATTCGTGGGTGCGCGGCGAGGACCGGCCGGAGTGACCTTCGGGCAGCATCGCGGCGATCCGGTTGCCGTCCGGTTTCGTGCGTCGGCATGGTCGAGGTGACGCTTCGAAGGGATGCCATGCCGAGCCACACCGCGACTTTCTCTCCCGCAGGCTGGACCGACGCCGCGCCAGGGGTCTGGACGAAGGACCTGCTCCAGTCACCCGGCGACTCGTTCACGCTGGTCCGGCTGGCTGCTGGAGCGGTGTGGTCCGATCCCGGCAACCGGGTGTTGATGCTGGAAGGCACTCTCGCGCACCATCGCGCCGGTGCTTACCTGGCTGCTGACGGCACACTGTCCAGCACGGACGGCTGTCTCGCGCTGAGCATCAGCGGCGAGCGGCTCGGGGAACCGGCCGAGGACGTGTTCGGGCCTGCCGGCTGGCAGAAATCGAGCCCCGGACTGTGGTTCCGGTTGCTGCTCGACGTGGCCTTTGACGAGACCTTCGACGAGCGCGTGGTCGGACTGTCCTATTTCGAGCCAGGATCATTCTCGGCACCGCATCCGCATCCGACCGCGCACCGGTTTCTGTTCCTGGACGGGGAAGCCGACGACGAACTGGTCTTCCCGGACGGCACCCGCGTTACGGCTCGCCGCGCTCGTGGCGACTTCGTGGACTATCCCGCTCAGGTCGAGCACCAGACGTTCAGCCGCGGCGGCTGCCTGATCCTGTTCCTGCACGAACCCGCTGAGCGTGCTTAGCGCTTGCCGATCGGGCCGGTCGGGAGCACCGTGCGGCCCGCGGTGGCGTTGGTGACGACCGCGAACGAGCCGTACCAGGCGACCACCGCGGTGGCCAGTCCGAGCCAGCCGCCGATCTTGCCCGCGCCTTCCGCGCCGCCCAGTTCGCTGATGGTGAGGAACAGGAAAGTCAGGAACAGGAGGACGAAGACGCCGATGAGGACGGCGTTCGTGCGCAGCGCCGCGATCATCATGTAGCCGGTGAAGATGGTGAACACCAACAGGAACATTCCGGTGGCGGTCGCCGCGTCGGCGGGCGGGATCTTCGGGGCGAACTGCCAGACGTAGAAGGCGAAAGCCAGCCAGAACGCGCCGTACGTGCCGAATGCGGTCGCGCCGAAGGTGTTGTTCTTTCGGAATTCCCACATTCCGGCCAGGAGTTGGGCCAGGCCGCCGTAGAAGAGAGCTAGTGGGAGTACGACGGGCTCGACCGCTTTGGGGATCAAGCCCGCGTTGACCGCGCTCAGGACGAAAGTGGTGGCGGCGAAGCCTGCCAAGCCCAGTGGACCTGGGTCGGCGATGCCTTCGGCGGCGGTTGAGGTCGGGCGAGCGGCTGTTTCACTCATCGGATCCTCGATTCTGCTTTGCGGCAGGATCTTCACATCTGACACCTGACGCAACAGACTTGTCCACTGTCCACAAGGTCCCTCTTTCGAGTGGTGGCTAGTGCGGAATCGGGAATGGGGTTTATTTCGGACTTAGCGGGTGGTGCCGCGCATTCTTCGGGTATTCGACAGTCCATTGTGGATCGCTTTTGGCGGTCCCGCGGTGGGCCGCAGGTGCTGCGGCGGGTCGGTGAGCGAGTAGTGTCACCGGGTGACAGAAGCGTCCGTGGGAGGGGGAGGCATGCCTGCTGATCCGGTCGACGAGGCTCGGCCTCGGCGTGGTCGGCCTCGCGGGACCAGTGCGCGGCAACTGGAGGAGATCGCGCTGCGGCTGTTCACTGAGCAGGGGTTTCACGAGACGACGGTGGATCAGATCGCGGCTGTGGCTGGGGTCAGCCGGCGGACGTTCTTTCGGTACTACGACGCCAAGTCAGACGTGTTGTGGAACGAGTTCGACTCCGAGGTGGAGACGATCCGGGCGCTGCTCGCTGACGTGCCGGAGGATCTTCCCGTGATGGAGGCGGTCCGTCGGGCGGTGCTCGCGGCCAATCACTATCGGGCCGAGGATGTGCCTGAGCTGCGGATGCGGATGAATCTGCTCAGCACCGTGGCTGAGTTGGCGGCCAGTGCTACTCGGCATTATGACGCTTGGGAGCGGGCTGTGATCAGTTTCGTGGCTCGGCGGACTGGGCAAGCTGAGGATTCGTTGTATCCGCTGGCGGTTGGTCGTGCGGTGTTGGCGACCTGCCGGGCGGCTTATGAGCGATGGTCGGCTCGGGCTGATGCTGATTTGACGTTGTATTTGGATGCTGGGTTGCGGGCGTTGGCGGCTGGGTTCGCTGATGAGGTGCTTGTCGGGGAGCCTGGGGTTTGAGTCTCTCGGCTCTTCGCCTGGCGGCGACATTGCGGCTTGCGTGGATGCACCTCGAGTTGGGTGCATTGGCTGCGGTTCGCGACTGGGGCTAGCGCCCCAATGCGGCATTGGGTGCGTGGGACGCACCCAACGTGGCATTGGGGCGCATCGCGGTGGCGCGCGAGCGGGTGGGAGCGGGCAGCGAAGAGCCCCCTGCGGGAATCCAAGCCCGTGAAGGAGCCCCTCGCAGACTGCTTAAAGGTCGTGAGGGGAACCCTGAGGGAATCAGATTCCCTCAGGGTGGCCCTCACGTACATCTACCCGGCGCCAGAAAGCCGTGAAGGACGGTCCAGCAGGGTGGCTAGTGCGGCGGGGGCGGCTGCGGCACCGGTCAAAGGCTGCCAGCGGGCGCCTGATTCTCGAGCGAAGCGTTCTGCTTCTTCGCAGTCTTCGGCTGGGGCCAGGATCAATAGTTCTTCGCAGGCGCGTGCGGCGGGTAACGGGTCCTCGTCATCTGTTGCTCGGCAATCGGACAGCAGGAGGATCGTTTTTCTGGCCGCCCGCGAGGAAGTCAGTTGTTCATTCGCCTTCCGCAAAGCCGCCGCCAGTGCTGTGACTCCGTGGCCTCGCAGCGAAAGGACCGAATCCACTACCGACGCCTTCGAGCGGGAAGACCGTAGAGGGCGGATCACCTCCGCGGTTCGGGCGAACGAAACCACTGCGTGTTCCGCTGGTGCTCGCCACGAACACGCCGCGGCGGTGAGAGCGGCTGCTGCCAGGCGGGCCCCGGTCATTGAGCCGCTGGTGTCGATTACCAAGCACAGAGCCAATTCCGGGCGTGCCCACCGGCGGGCTACCAGGTCGTCCAGGGCTGGGACTCCGCCTACTGCGGCCGCGTCCACCAGGGCAGGCAGCGAGCGGTCCAGGTCTAGTTCGCCGCCTCGGTCGGCTCGGTCTCGGCGTAGTTTTCCTACTCCTCGGGCTCGGGCGACGCCGCGTCGTGCGACGTCGATCATCAGGCGGCTGGCTAGGCCTCGGGCGGCTGCGCGCAATGATTCATCGGTGGCTTTGCTCATCTCGACCAGCAAGGCCATGGCCTCGTCCGCGTCCTCACGGAACGCCGCGCTGAAGGCTTCTTCGTCCAGTACCCCGACTTCGGGGGAGATTTCCGCGAAGCGGCCGTTGCGGGACAATTCGGAGCGCGGGGTGGTGCTGCTCCGCGCGGAGCCTGGCCGGGGTGATCGCTGCTGTGGTGGGCCCGCCGGTGGCGGGCTCAGGCTTCCCCCGGCGGGTCACCAGCCTCTGAATCCGGCGGAGGGGTTTCTGCGCCGAAGACGGCCACGTAAAGTTCGTCGATTACTGATTCCGCGGTGCGGCCGCTGGATTCGTGCAGCCCGATCCGGCCGGACAGGGCGGCCAATGCGGCATCGTGGCCGATTCGCCAGTCCGTGGCGGAAGCGCCGCGGATTCGGGCCAATGAAACCGCCAGGCGTACTACGTCGATTGCGCCGCGTACGGAAGAGCCGACTCGCACATCGGCATGATCGCGGGTGCGGCGCACCAGATCTACTACTTGGTCTCGCCATTCGGCGGGGACTGGCGGGCTGCGGCGGGCAACGATGTCGGCTTCCTCGTCTTGGCTTTGGTAGCCCATGACGATTCGGCAGACGCGATCGTAAATCGCCGACGAGATTCGGGCGGTGCCTACTGCGTCGAAGGGGTTCATCGCGGCTACCAAGCGGAAGCCGTCGGCCGCGCGTACCCGGCCTAAGCGCGGCACGTGGAGTTCGGCTTCCGACATTACCGTGATGAGGACGTTCAGCGTCTCCTCTGGGATTCGGTTGACTTCCTCGACGTACAGCAGGCCGCCGGTGCGCAGGGCTTCGATCAGCGGACCGTCCACAAAGGTCTCTGGCACGTAGCCTTCGGCGAGTACTCGCGACGGGTCGAACTGGCCCACTAAACGCGCGGGGGTCAGTTCGGCGTTGCCTTCGACGAATACGAACGGTGAGCCGCCTGCCTCCGCGACCGCGCGCAGGAGCGTGGTTTTTCCGGTTCCTGGTGGGCCTTCCAGCACAACATGGGCACCGCAGTCGAGACCGGCCAGGAGCAATTCGATTTCGCGGCGGCGGCCGACTACGTCCGCGGTTAACCGGGGTACCGCGGACTGCGGACCGGAAACCGGCCCGCAGTCCGCCGACAAAGCCGTCACGGTGCGTCGTGGACCAGCACGCCGCGCACGTTCCGGCCCTCCAGCAAGTCGTCGTAACCCTGGTTGACCTCGTCCAGGGTGTACGTGCGGGTGATGATCTCGTCCAGCTTCAGGTCCCCGCTCTGGTACAGCCCGAGGATCTTCGGGATGTCCGTGGTCGGGTTGCAGTCGCCGAACAGGCTGCCCTTCACGGTCTTCTTGAACAGCGTCAGGATCGAACCAGGCAGATTGACGTTGTTGACCGACAGTTTGTTCAGCCCGGTCAGCACGATCGTGCCGCCCTTGCCGGTGGCGTTGAACGCGCCGGTCACGATCTCTTCGGTGACGATGCCCGCAGTCACGATCGTCTTGTCCGCACCGTTGCCGTTGGTGAACGACTGCGCCAGCTCGGCCGCCTCCTCCGGCGTCGCGACCGCGTGCGTCGCGCCGAGTTCCATGGCCTTTTCGCGCTTGTTCTCCAGCGGGTCCAGCGCGATCACGTTCTTCGCACCGGCGTAGCGCGCGCCCTGCACCGCGTTGATGCCGATGCCGCCGACGCCGGACACGATCACCGTTTCGCCCGGGCGGACGTTGGCCGCGTTGACCGCCGAACCCCATCCGGTCGGGACGCCGCAGCCGACCAGCACCGCCTTGTCCAGCGGCAGGTCGTCGTCGACCTTCACGACCGAGTTCTGGTGGATGGTCGAGTACTGGCTGAACGTGCCGAGCATGCACATCGCGCCGTACTGCTTGACCGGGCCGGGGCCGCTGAACGGGAACCGCTCGCCGGGCAGATAGCCCTCGAGGATCGTGGCGCCCATGTCGCAGATCGCCTGCTGCCCGGTGGAACACCAGCGGCACACGCCGCAGTTCGGGATGAACGAGCACACCACGTGGTCGCCCGGCTTGACCCGGGTGACGCCGGGGCCGACGTCCTCGATGATGCCCGCGCCCTCGTGGCCGAGCACCATCGGCAGCCGGGCCTCCAGGTCGCCGTGCGCGATGTGCACGTCCGAGTGGCACAGGCCGGCGTGCGTGTACCGGATCAGCACCTCGCCCTCGCCGGGGCCTTCGAGGTCGAGCTCGACCACCTCGATCGGCTTGCCCACCTCGTAGACGACTGCGGCTTTCGTCTTCATCGGGAACTCCTTTGTTCGAGCGGGCGGATCACAGCGCGATGTTCACGGACTTGGTCTGGGTGTAGAGGTCGAGCGCGGCCGCGCCCAGCTCCCGGCCCCAGCCGGACTGCTTGTAACCGCCGAACGGCATCGCCGTGTCGAAGCCGTTGTACTGGTTGACCCACACCGAGCCTGCCTTCAGTTCCTTCGCAGTACGGTGCGCCTTCGCGACGTCGCGTGTCCAGACCCCGGCGGCCAGTCCGTACTCGCTGTTGTTGGCCGCGGCGGCCACGCCAGCTTCGGCGTTGAACGGCATGGCCGCCACGACCGGGCCGAAGATTTCTTCCCGGACGATGCTGAATTCCGGTTTGACGTCAACGAAAACGGTCGGCTCGATGAAGTATCCGGTGTCGCCCCAGCGTTTTCCGCCGGTGAGCGCGCGGGCGCCGTCGGCGAGGCCTTCGCCGAGATAGCGCGAGACGCGGTCGAACTGCTCCTGGGAAACCATCGGGCCCAGCTGGGTTTCCGGGTCGAGTCCCGGGCCGATCTTCACCTGGCTCGCCGCCTGCGCGACCGCCTGGGTGAACTCCTCGAAGATCGTGTCCTCCACGTACAGCCGCGTTCCGGCGACGCAGCACTGGCCGTGGTTGAACATCCACGCATTGACCGAACCGGGCACCGCGAGGTCGAGATCGGCGTCGGCGAACACCACGTTCGGGCTCTTCCCGCCCAGTTCGAGAGAAACCTTCTTCAGGTTTCCGCTCGCCGCTTGGACGATCTTCTTGCCCACCTCGGTCGAACCGGTGAAGGCGACCTTGTCGACGCCCTCGTGTGCGGCCAGCGCGGCCCCGGCGTCGCCGAAACCGGTGACGATGTTGACCACACCGGGCGGGAATCCGGCTTCCTCGAACAGTTTGCCGAGCAGCAGCGCGGTCAGCGGCGTCTGTTCGGCGGGTTTGAGCACCACGGTGTTGCCCGCCGCGAGCGCCGGCGCGATCTTCCACGCGGCCATCAGCAGCGGGAAGTTCCACGGGATGATCTGCCCGCACACGCCGACCGGCTCGCGCAGCGTGTAGGCGTGGAACTGCGCGTCCGGTGCGAACGGCATCGACACATTCACCGTGCTGCCTTCGATCTTGGTCGCCCAGCCCGCGTAGTAGCGGAAGACGTCGGCGGCCCAGTTCGTGTCCACGGCCGTCGCGATGGCCGCGGACTTGCCGTTGTCGAGCGCTTCCAGCTGGCCGAAAATCTCCGCCCGCTCGGACAGCAGATCGCCGATGCGCCAGATCAGCCGTTCGCGCTCATTCGGCTTCATCGCGGCCCACGGACCCGCGTCGAACGCCTTGCGCGCGGCGGCGACGGCGCGGTTGACGTCCTCGGCCTCGCCGTGCGCGACCTCGGCGATCTTCTCCCCGGTGGCCGGGTCGTAGGTCGGGAACGTCCGGCCCGACGCGGCCGGGACCCAGCGCCCGCCGATCAAGAGCTCCAGCGGGCCGGAAACAAACTCCCGGACCTGGGTGTGCAGGGGGAATTCCACCGTTGCGGTCACCTGGCGCCTCCTCACTTCGTTGTGACGGAGGTCATCGTCACCCGGCGGACCGGGGGCGAAGTGTTACAGAAGTGGACAGTCGTCGGTCACGCCCAGCGCCTGCATGCGGCGATACAGCGTGGTGCGGCTGATGCCGAGTTCGCGGGCCGCGCGCAGCTTGTTGCCCTCGCTGGCGCGCAACGCCGTGACGATCGCGTTCCGTTCGGCGAGTTCACGCCCGCCGAGCTGCCTCGTGCGCGAACTGCCGCGGCACGCGGGCGGCAGCTGCGCGAGATCGATCACCCCCGTGTACGGGAGGCGGGAGACTTCGCGCATCGCCGCGCGGAGTTCGTGCAGGTTGCCCGGCCACGGATGCGTGCGCAGCGCGGCCAGCGCGGTGCCGGTGAAGTGCGGCTTCCGGTCCGGATACTCGTCGCGGAGCATCGTCACGGCGATCGCGGGCAGGTCGTCGAGGCGCTCGCGCAGCGGGGCGAGGGTGATGGTTTCCGCGCATCTCGCCGCGATCGCCGCGACGGCTGGGGACATGGCGTCCGACGGGACGGAAGTGAGCAGCAACCGGGCCGATTCGGGGTTGTCGAGCGCTTCGCCGACCAACGGGAGCAGGCTCTCCGGGAGCAGGTGGACGTCGTCCAGGACAACGGCGGTGTGCGGCTGCGCGACGAGGTCAGTGAATCTTGTTGCCCAGGCTCGGGGTTCCTCGCGGAGCGCGGCGGCGGCGTGCAGGACGACCGGATCGTCCACGCCGGCTCGCGCACGGGCCGCGGTGGTGCGGCCGGTGCCCGGTTCGCCCGTGACGAGAACTGAACGGGCGGGTTTTGTCGCGGCTGGGGCCGGTTTTCGGCCGCTGCTCGGTGCCTTCGCGATGCGGAATACGGCACCGTCCGTCGAACCCTCGACGCGTTCGGCTACGACCGAAAGACTGATTCCGTCACCCACATCGAGGCGGGTGTCGAATACGCCGCGTTCCGGGACTTGCGGAAGCAGCGTGCGCAGGAGAGTCGGATCAGCGGGACGGAGCTGTTCGATGCAGGTTTCGTTGGCGAAAACCAGATCGCCGCCGAGCACCGCGACCGGCACGCTGCGGTGGTGTGTGGCCTGCTGGAACGCCAGGAACAGCCGCCGTTCGCAGGCGCGGGCGCTCTCCAGCACGAGTTGTTCGATGTCGCCGACGACGCGTTTCACCAACGGCCCGAACAGCGGGTTGCCGCTGTCGCTCTCGCCGGTGATGTCGAGGACGCCCTCGATGCGTCCGGTGAGCGGATGCCGGATCGGATGGCCGTAGCAGCTGAACCGCTTCAAGGCGTCGGCGTAATGCTCCTGGCCGTGGATTTCCACCGCCTGGCGCGATTCGTGCGGCGTGCCGAGCGCGTTCGTGCCGACCCGGCCCTCGCTGAGCTGCGAACCGTGCAGGACGCCGATCTCCTCCAGCTGCCGTTGCAGGCCGCGCTCGCCGAACCAGCGGAAGACGAGGCGGCAGTCGCGGTCGGCGAGCAGGATGGAGAACCGGGTGCCGGTGAGCTGCTCGACGAGCTGGTCCAGCACCGGGCGGGCGGCGGTCATCAGCCGGCTGCGCGGATCGACCTCGGCGATCGAAATAGCGGCGCGGTCCAGCTCCGGCTCCACGCCGAACAGCCGGGACCGGCGCCACGAATCGGCGATCGGCGGCCGCAGGACGGCGGAGCCCTGCGACGGTATCCCTCCGAGCGACACTGCTCCTCCCGACTACCGGACGGCGACGTAGCGGTTCGTGTGACAGTACCTTCGCGGATCGACAAGTTCCAGACGTGCGTCTTTCTCGCTCTGGTCTGTCCTTTGTGGACAATGGTAAGATCGGGTGAATGCTGCGGCGTTTTCTGATGCTTTTCCTCCTGCTGCTCGGCTGGGCCGAATGGGAACACTGGCGATCCTCCCGGCGCGCAATGGGCGCCCGCCCCGGCACGACGGGAACCGGCGAGGCAGTCGTCGTGCTCGGGTACCGAAACGGCGGGTCGCGGGCCAATTTCGTGAACCGCTGGCGAGTGCGGGCGGCAGTACGTTCACAGGCGCCCGGACCGTCGCGACTGGTGCTGTGCGGCGGAGCCGTCGGCGGCGCGGAGGCGGAGGCCGCGCTGATGGCGCGGTACGCACGGGAGCACGGCTACCGCGGTTCGCTCGTGCTCGAAACCGAGAGCCGGTCGACGTGGGAGAACGTGCTCCACGCGGTGCCGTTGATCGAGGACGCGGACCGGATCAAGATCGTCTCGGATTCCTTGCACGCGGAGAAAGCGCGGCATTACCTGCGGAAGCACCGACCGGACCTGGCGGAGCGACTGGTGCCCGCCGCGGACTACCGATTCGGGGAGTGGCTGGCCCTGAAGCCGGTGCTGGCAGTCATGGGGAAGCGAAGCCTGCGGCGGCTGCGGCGGTAAGCCGGGGCGTCTCGCGGCGCGACTGCGGTGCGGAGCCGAGAGCGAACGTGACCCGGAGCGATCTCGCCGCGCGCCGACCTCGCCACCAAGCTCGGACCGGCGCTTCTCACCGCGCACTGGCGCCGCGAACACCGCGAGCAGGCCGCGCGGCTCGCCGCCCGTCGGCGCTGCGAGCGAGCCGGACACACCTCACCGCGCAAGGCATCGCGAGCAGGCCGCACGCAAGCAAACGCGAGCAATCGACGCGAGCCGCGCCCCTGCCATCCCACAAGCCCACCCCACCCCGCACCCCGCCGAAGGGCGCGCGCGTTCAGGGCTCGTGAGTGGCAAAACCGGTTAGAACCGGCGGTGCCACTCACGAGCCCCCTGGCAGATGCGCGTTGATCTTGGCCACCAACGTCTTCAGCCCGTCCCGCTCCTCCTGGTCGAGCGAAGCGAAGACCATCTCGTCCGCGTCAGCCAACACCGCGTCGAGCCCGGCGGCCAGGGCGGTCCCGGCCGGGGTGGCGTAGACCCGCTTGCGCCCGCCTTCCGTGCGCCGCTCGACCAGTCCGCGGCGTTCGAGCCCCTTCAACAACAGCGAGACGTTCGCGGGCGTTGTATGGCTCATCTCCGCGACGTCGCGCTGGATGACGCCGGGCTGCCGCTCCAGGTAGCCGAGCACCATGGCCTGCTCGAAGGTCAGGTCGCGCGAGCGGCTCCATTCCTCGATCCGCTTGCGCTGCGCCCAGCGAATCGACCGGAAAAGGTCGCCCGGCATCGGTTCCGGTCGCTTTTCGGCAGTCGGAGTTAAATCCTTAACAACTGGCTGCACGAGGGGCAGGAAAAGCTCGTCGACGATCGACCGGATCCGCGCGGGCCGGAGCGGGGCGAGGTCCAGCAGGAGGTCGTGCCGCATCAGCTGGAACGGCATTTCGAGCACCGTCCCGGAGAGACGCGCCAGGTCGATCTCGCCGCGAGCGTGGGCGCGCTGGTAGATGTCTCGCGAGAGCAGCCGGTCGCCGACGATCCGGTCCCGGACCTGCGCGGGCGTGGCACCGGCGCTGGCCGACAACCCGGAGATGGCCGCGGCCGCCGCGATGGCGAAGAATCCGGCCAGTGCTTCGCTCGCCGCGGTCAGGTACGCGAGCAGATCGCCGCGCAGGCTTCCGGTGTCGGGAACGATGATCGGGTGGTCGTCGCGGTGCCGCCGCATCGCGGCCAGCACGAGTTCGTCCTTGTTGGCCCACCGCCGGTAGAGCACGGCCTCGCTCGTGCGGGCGCGGACGGCGACCGACTCCATGGTCAGCCGCGAGTACCCGGCTTCGACCAGTTCGTCCCATCCGGCGGCCAGCAACGCGGATTCCAGTTCCTCGCCATGCCGGCGGCGCGCGGTTTCAGGGGCCACCTCGTCCACGATAGAAAGGTTTGTCTTTCTTAGCAAGTTTCCCTACTCTGGTGGAGAGGAGTTCTTCGGAGCCAGGGGGTAGAGAAATGTCGCGAGCAAACCTGTCCACGCCGGAATTGCCGGTACTGATCGCCGGAGCGGGCCCGACCGGGCTGACGCTGGCCTGCGAACTCGCCCGGCGCGGCGTCGCGTTCCGGCTGATCGAAGCGTCCTCGGGCCCGCGCCCAGGCTCGCGCGGCAAGGGCCTGCAGCCGCGCAGTCTCGAGGTGTTCGACGACCTCGGCGTCATCGACCGCATTCTCGCCAACGGCCAGGCAGCGATGCCGATCCGCCTGACCAGCCCCCGACGGCCGGACGAGCGGCGGCCCGACCTACGAGGAGCGTCCCGATGTCCCTTACCCCGCAACGGTCATCACCCCGCAATGGCGAGTCGAAGAAACCCTCGGCCTCCGCCTCGCCGAACTCGGCGGCGCGGTCGAATTCGGCACCGCGATCGAGAGTTTCGACCAATCCGCCGACGCCGTCACGGCAGTCCTTCGCACCGGCGACCAGACCGAAACCGTCCGCGCACAGTGGCTGGTCGGCTGCGACGGCGGACGCAGCGTCGTGCGCAAACAAGCCGGAATCGCCTTCGACGGCGAAACGGATGAACAGCTGCGGATGATCGTCGCCGACCTGGCCGTCGACGGCCTCGACCGCGACGCCTGGCACATGTGGCGCTGCGACGAGGGCTTCGTCAGCCTCTGCCCGCTGCCCTCCACCGACCTGTTCCAGTATCAGGCGTCCTTCGGCGGCGAACCCAGCCTCGACCTCGCCACCCTGCAAACGATCTTCGACCGCCGCAGCGGCCGCGGCGACCTCCGCCTGCACAAGCCGGAATGGACGTCCGTGTGGCGCTCCAACACCCGCTTGGCCGAGCGATACCGCAACGGCCGCGTCTTCCTCGCCGGCGACGCCGCGCACGTGCACTCCCCCGCCGGCGGCCAGGGCATGAACACCGGCATCCAGGACGCGCACAACCTGGGCTGGAAACTCGCCGCCGCCTCGCCCGCCCTGCTGGACACCTACGAGGCCGAACGCCGCCCGGTCGCCGCCGGCGTGCTGCAGTTGTCGACCGCGCGGCTGGCCGAAGCCGTCAAGCAGAAGAGCATCCCGATCCGCAGCGATCGGGACACGACCCAGCTCAACGTCAACTACCGCGGTTCCGTACTGGCCCGCGACGACCGCAGCGAGTCCGCCCAGCTCCGCGCGGGCGACCGCGCCCCCGACGCCCCCGGCCTCACCACCACGACCGGCGAACGCCGCCTGTTCGACCTCACCCGCGGCGGCCGCTTCACCCTGCTCAACTTCGGCCCCCGGTTCGAGTCCTCCGTGCGCACCTTCCACGTCGTCACCACCCCCTCCGCGGCCGACGAGATCGCCGATTCCGGCGGCCACCTGGCCCGCGCATTCGCCCCGACCGACCGCACCCTCGTCCTGCTCCGCCCCGACGGCTATGTCGGCCTGATCTCGGACGCGGGCGACTTCGCAGCTGTCACGGAGTACCTGCTCTAGCCTCTTCCCATGTCCGCCCCCGACGAACTGGCCGCGACGCTGTACGGCGCGGTCAGCCTGATCGCCCGCAGGCTGCGCCAGAGCCAGGTCACGGCCGAACTGTCCCTGCCGGAACGCTCCGCGCTGGCCCGCCTGGACCGCGACGGCCCCGCCACCACCGCCGCACTGGCCCGCGCCGAGCAGATCACCCCGCAGGCCATGAGCTCGACGATCAGCGGCCTGGCCACCCGCGGTTTCGTCACCCGCGACGCCGACCCCGCCGACGGACGCCAGATGATCGTCTCGCTGACCCCCGAGGGGGTTGAGGTGCTGCGCGCCCGCCGCGACGCCCGGATGCGCCAGTTCGAGGCTTCGCTCAGCTCGGGCTTTTCCCCAGAGGAGCTGGCTGTGCTTAAGGAAGCAGCACCGTTGCTGGAACGGCTAGGCCAGACGTTCTGAACCGCTCCACTGCGCGCCCTTGACTCGCTACGGTGATGTGTCATGAGCGGGCTGGAAGCGGGTGCGGTCAAGATCGGCGGGAAAATCGCGACACACGCGGCGAAGTCGTGGCTGCAGCGATGGAAGGACCGCAAGACCCGAGGCCTGAGCCTGGTCGAACTCGCCGCTGGCGCCGGACCGCTCGGCCAAGCGAACCTGGAGCGGTTGCTGCAGACCATCGGAACCCAGGTCGCGACTGAGCTGGAACCGGTGCTGCGGAACGAATATGCCGCTTTGCCGGAGTCCGAAGCCGCTGCGGTGTTCGCGGCTGTCGAAGATGCGCTGGGCGCGGTCGATCTCTCCGACGATGCCCTTCTAGCTGCTGATGCGGACGAGGAGCAACTCGCTCGACAGGTGCGTGCCCAGTGCCCGGCTAATGAGTTCCTGTCAGCGGCTGGGGCGGCGTTGTATGACGTGGCGTTGGACCAGTCGTGCCGCCAGCTGGTGCTGATCGTGCGGCATCTGCCGTCCTTCCAGCCGACGGCGTTGGTCGAGGTGTTGAAGCGGCTGAATCAGCAGTCCAACCAGCTGGAGGAACTGCTGGCCCGGCTGCCGAAGACGAGCCTGACCGAAGCGGGAACGGATCATGTCCAGTTCCGGAACGAGTACCTGCGGGTGCTGGCGGACAAGCTGGACCATCTGGAACTGCTTGGGCTGACGATGGAGGACCAGCCGACGTTGCCGTTGACGGTCGCGTATCTGAGCCTGAGCGTGACCGCGCAGAACCCACGACGGCGGGTTGCCCGGCGGCCGGACTGGTTCGAGCAGCACTCCGGCGGCACCGTTCGCGTCGAGGACGCGATTCATCGCTCGGACCGCACCCTCGTGCGCGGCGAGGCGGGTTCAGGCAAGACGACGCTGCTGGACTGGCTGGCCGTAACCGCGGCCCGCGGCGGCTTCACCGGACGGCTGGCCTCGTGGAACGGCTTCGTCCCCTTTCCGATCCGCCTGCGGAGCCTCCACAATGGCCAACTGCCGGATGCGGACGACTTCGTCGCGCTGGGAGTCGAAGGGCTGGCCAAGCGGGCACCATCCGACTGGGCAGACAAGGTGCTGCGCTCCGGCAAGGCGATCGTCCTGGTCGACGGAGTGGACGAGGTCGAGCCCGGGCAACGCCGGAAAGTCAAGGTCTGGCTGCGAGAACTCAGGTCGATCTACCCCGCGGCACGCATCGTGGTGACGTCCCGGTCGGCGGCCGCCGAGCAGCATTGGCTGATGTCGGAGGGCTTCGACTCGGTCACGCTCGAACCGATGACCGCCCCGGACATCCACGCGCTGGTGGAACGCTGGCATCAGGCCGCCGCACACGTCCGCCCCGGCGCGGACCTCGCCGCCGCCCAGCGCAGGTTGCTGAGCCAGCTCGACAACCGCCCCCATCTCCAGGCGCTCGCGGCGAATCCCCTGTTGTGCGCGGTGTTGTGCGCGTTGAACCTCGCCCACCGCTCAGAGCTGCCGCGCGACCGGATGGACTTGTACCGCAAGGCATTGTCCATGCTCGTCCACTCGCGCGACGCCGAGCGCAACATCCCGGCCCTGCTCACCGAACAGCAGAAACACGTCCTGCTCGGCCACCTCGCCTGGCGGCTGACGTCGGGCAGCAAGGTGGAGCTTCCGGAAGCCGAAGTCCGGGAACACCTGGAGTACCGGCTGAAATCGCTTCCGCACGTCGCCCACAGCCCGGACAAAGTCGTGAAGCACCTGGTGGAACGCAGCGGTGTGCTGCGTTCCCCGACCAAGGGCCGGATCGACTTCGTGCACCGGACGTTCCAGGAGTACCTCGCCGGAAGCGAAGCCACCGAGGCCGGGTACGTCGACATGTTGATCGCCAACGCCCACCGCGACACCTGGCGCGAGACGGTGGTGATGGCTTGCGGACACGCGAAAAACCACCAGTCGACGAAACTGCTGCGGGAAATTCTGGACCGGGCTGACAGCGAGCCTCGGCACGCTCGTCGGCTACGGTTGCTTGCCGCTGCCTGCCTGGAAACGGTCGGGGATGTGGATCCGGAGGTGATCGAGCGGGTCCGGCAGGCTATCCGGGAGCATCTGGTTCCGCCTCGCAGCATCCGGGAAGCCCGATCGCTGGGGTCGGTCGGGAGCCAGTTGCTGCATTATCTGCCGGAGAACCTGACCGGGTTGAGCGACGCCGTCGCTCGCGCGACCGTTGCCGCCGCGGTGGCGTGCACCGGGGACGAAGTCCTACCGCTGCTGCGGAACTACGCCCAGGATGACCGGGCGGAAGTACAGATGGAGCTCGCGCAAGCATGGGAGTACTTCGATCCCGCGCGCTACGCGGAGGAGGTTCTCGCTGACGCGCCGCTGATCGATGGATACCTCAATGTGCGCAGCAACCACTTGATCCCACACACGAAAAAGCTGAAGAACCTCACCGATTTGCGCATCGGCTTGTGGGACGGCGATTTCGCTGGGGTTTCGGACGCACCGGCGCTTCGCGACTTATTTCTGGTCTTCGCTTTCGAGGAGTCAATCAGCTTGAAACCTCTTGCCAGGCAAACCGGATTGACAAGGGTGTCGTTGCATGGAGCCCGCAGCTACACCGACCTGAACATCCTGAAGCGGCTTCCTGAGCTGGAACACCTTTCTCTGTACCGGCATACTCCCTGGCGGAGCATCCGGGCGTTCGGGGAGCTTGCGCATCTCACGTACCTGTCGCTGGACGCGTTGTCGGCCATCACCAGTCTCGACGTACTGGCAGATCTGAAGAATCTCGCCGACATGCACCTCACGGACTGTCCCGAACAGGCGATCGCCGCTACACCAACCCTCACCACCGTGCGGAGACTGATCCTCTCCGGGGACTCAGTACCTGACCTCGGCCTGCTCACCGATACATTTCCGAACCTCACCATCCTGGGCCTCGAGGGCAGCCCCGCACCCGATCTCCGGCCGCTGTTCGCTTTGCCGCTTCGGCGGCTGAGTCTGGATAACGAAGCCAATTACGATCTCGGCTTGCTGACCACCCATCCGACCCTGACCGAGCTGGCGATCTTCGTCGGCAACGAACCGCTCGACGTGACCCCGCTGAAGGACGGCCAGTTGACGTTGTGCGTCAGCCGGATAGACGAGCTGATCGGAGTCGACCAGCTCGGCCCCGGTGTCAAACTCGAGTACTTCTAGCCCCGTCCACAGTGGAACTCGGATGCGCATCCTCCGCTTCCTGGTATCCTCGCCAACGGACAGCAGCCCCGATCCAGAGGATTCCTATCGTGGTGGGTGAAGACGACATCTCCGGGTGAGCCCGGGGCACGGGCCATCACGGCACCGGCCCCTCGCTGATCCCTGCGCGGCGCAAAGACCGCGCGCGGAGGTTCCCCGTGCACGTCGCACGGGCTGCGAGGCATCCCGACCTCAGGCAAGCGCGCCGAAACCAGGTCGGATGGAGCCCAGAAACAGGCAGGTCGCGGATGGCCCCACCCAAGTCGTCCACATCACTTCGCAGGACAACCCTGCCGATCCACCGCGAGGCCGCACCATGTCCGATCTTCGTATCGTCCTGTCCGGGATTTCCTTCTCCTGGCCCGACGACACCCTCGTCTTCGACCAGCTCTCCGCCACCTTCCCCGCGGGCCGCACCGGGCTTGTCGCGCCCAATGGGGCCGGGAAGTCCACTCTGCTGAAGCTCATCGCCGGGCAGCTCAAACCGGCCGCGGGCAGTGTCAGCGTCGACGGGGTGCTCGGGTATCTCCCCCAGGACCTGCCGCTCACCGCGGATCGCACGGTCGCCGAGGTGCTCGGCATCGACGCGATCCTCAAGGCCATCTCGGCCGTCGAGGAGGGCGACGCGGCCGAGGAGCACTTCACCACCATCGGCGCGGACTGGGACATCGAGGACCGCACCCGCGCGCAGCTCGACCGGCTCGGGCTGGGCGATCTCACGCTCGACCGGCTGCTCGGCACGCTCAGCGGCGGCCAGGTCGTCTCGCTCGGGCTCGCCGCGCAGCTGTTGCGCAGCCCGGACGTCCTGCTGCTCGACGAGCCCACCAACAACCTCGACCACACCGCTCGCCAGCAGCTGTACGACGTGCTCTCCGACTGGTCGGGCTGCCTTCTCGTCGTCAGCCACGACCGCGCGCTGCTCGACCGGATGGACCGGATCGCCGAGCTCGGCGCGGACGAAATCCGTTTCTACGGCGGGAATTTCACCGAGTACGAGCAAACCGTGCAGGCCGAACGGGAGGTCGCGGAAAAGAATATCCGCAACGCCGAACAAGAGGTCAAACGCGAGAAGCGCGAAATGCAGCAGGCCCGGGAACGCGCGGCGAAGCGGGCCAGCAATGCGCAGCGAAATCTGTCCAGCGCGGGTCTGCCAAAGATCTTCGCGGGGACGATGAAGCGCAACGCACAGGAGTCCGCGGCGAAGGCGGACGGTACGCACGCGGCGCGGGTCAGTGCGGCGAAGGCCAAGCTCGACCAGGCGGAACGGTCGTTGCGGGAGGATCAGAAGATCAGCCTGGAGCTGCCCAAAACAGCGGTACCGGCGGGGCGGACGTTGTTTGACGGCAAGCATCTTCGGGTGCGCGGCCTGTTCGCGGGCGAGGGTGCGGATCTGTCGATCCGTGGTCCCGAGCGCATTGCGCTTACCGGACCGAATGGCGTGGGCAAGTCGACCTTGCTGCGGCTGATGCACGGCACGCTCACGCCGGACGCGGGCGAGATCAGCCGGGCGGACGGGCGGATCGCGTATTTGTCGCAGCGGCTCGATTTGCTGAACCCGGAACGCACGGTCGCGGAGAATCTCGCCGACGCGGCACCGGAAATGCTGCCTGCGGACCGGATGAATCTGTTGGCGCGCTTCCTGTTCCGGGGCGCGCGGGCGCACTTGCCGGTCGGCGTGCTGTCCGGCGGCGAACGGCTGCGCGCGACTCTCGCGTGCGTTCTCTTCGCCGAGCCTGCCCCGCAACTGCTGCTGCTCGACGAGCCCACGAACAACCTCGACCTGGTCAGCGCCGGCCAGCTGGAAAGCGCGCTCAACGCCTACCAGGGCGGGTTCGTGGTGGTCAGCCACGACGAGCGGTTCCTGGCCGAGATCGGCGTCGACCGCTGGCTGTGGCTGGAAAACGGGCAGCTGCGGGAAACGGCCGGGATCACGGAATGACCGCCCTGCGCGCGCACGAGATCGTGCGGGTGCTCGGGGAACGGCGCGTGCTCGACGGAGTGTCGGTCACCGCCGCCCCCGGTCGCCGGATCGGGGTGATCGGCGAGAACGGCACCGGGAAATCGACGCTGTTGAGAGTGCTCGCGGGGGTGGACCAGCCGGATCGGGGCGAGGTCGAACGGCCGCCGGATCTTGGCTTCCTGCACCAGGAAATGCCGTTCGACCCGGCCGAGAAGGTCGCTGACGTCCTCGATCAAGCCCTCGCCGCGGCCCGCGAAGTGCTGGCCGAGCTTGACCGGGTCGCAGCACTGCTCGCCGAAGCGCCCGAGGACGCCGCGTTGCTGGCCGAGTACGCCGAATTGCTCGACCAGGCCCAGCAACACGAGGCGTGGGACGCGGACCGGCGAGCGGAGATCGTGCTCACCGGCCTGGGGCTCGACGGGATCGACCGAGGGCGCACGCTCGGCTCCCTTTCCGGCGGCCAGCGCGGGCGGCTCGCCCTGACCGGGCTGCTGGTCCGCCGTCCGTCGGCGGTGCTGCTCGACGAACCGACCAACCACCTCGACGCCGAAGCCGCCGCGTTTCTCGAGGCCCAGCTGCGCGAACTGCCCGGCACCGTCGTGTTCGCGAGCCACGACCGGGCGTTCCTCGACGCGGTGTGCACCGACATCCTCGACCTCGACCCGGCCCCGGACGGCCCGGTGCGCCACGGCGGCACCTACACCGAATACCTCGGCTGGAAACGGGCCGAACGCGAGCGCTGGGAACGGCAGTACCTCGAAGAGCAGGAAGAACTGGAAGAGCTGCGCGACACGCTCGGCGTCACCGCGCATCGGGTCGCCCCGGGCCGCCTCGCGCCGGACAACGAGAAAATGGGGCTCGGCCGCAGGTCCGGCCGCGTGCAGAACCAGATCTCCCGCCGGACCCGGGCCACCACGCGGAAGCTGGACGAGCGGGAACGCGCCCAGGTTCCCGCGCCACCGCCGCCGCTCCGGTTCCGCCCGCACGCGCTGGCCGTCGAGAACCCTGAAGAAACCCTTGTCACGCTGGACAATGTGCGTCTGCCAGACCGGCTTTCCCTAGACCGCCTGGAAATCCAGACCGACACCCGGCTGCTGGTCACCGGCCCGAACGGGGCGGGAAAGTCCACGCTGCTTCTGCTCTTGTCCGGCGACCTCACCGCAAAAGGCGTAACCCGACAGCCCAACCTGAGCACCGGAATCCTCAGCCAGGACACCACTTTCGCCCGCCCGCAACGCACCGCCCGCGCCACCTACCTCGCCACGCTCGGCCCGGAACGCGTCACCGCGGTTCCGCTGAACTCGTTGGGATTGCTGACAAATCGCGAAGCTTCCCGACCGGTCGGCGAGTTGTCCGTCGGGCAGCGCCGCCGTCTCGCGCTCGCGCTCCTCATCGCCGATCCGCCGCACCTGCTGTTGCTCGACGAACCGACCAACCACCTCTCCCCCACGCTGTGCGACGAACTGGAGGACGCCCTCGGCAGCAGCCCGGGCGCGATCGTCGCCGCCACGCACGACCGGCGGCTGCGCGAAAACTGGACCGGGCAAGTCCTCGATATCGGACCCGACCACCGCGCTAGGCCGTTAGAGTGATCCGGACCGGGCGGGTGTCCAGTGGAAGGCCCGGGCGACGACCACTCCGCGGAACATCCGCCCGCGAAGGGAACGACCGATGAAGCACGAAAGCCTCCGCCGCCACGTCGACTCCGGGTTCATCCCGGGCGCGGTAGCCCTCGTCGCGCACGGCGACGACGTCGAGGTGACCGCGCTGGGATCTCTCGACGTCGAGGGCACCTCGCCGATGGCCCGCGACACCATCTTCCGCATCGCCTCCATCACCAAGCCGATCATCGCGGCAGCAGTACTGCTGCTGATCGAGGACGGCCGCTTCGGCCTGGACACCCCCATCGCCGAATGGCTGCCCGAATTGGCCGACCCGATGGTCGTGCGGACGCCGCAAAGCCCGGTCGACGACGTCGTACCCGCGGAAAAGCCGATCACCGTCCGCGACCTGCTGACCTTCCGCGCCGGCTACGGCTTCCCGTCAGACTTCTCCCTCCCGCAGGTCCAGGAGCTGTTCACGGTGCAGACCGACGGCCGCGAGGTCCGGCTGCGCCCGGAACCCGACGAGTGGCTCGCCCGGCTGGCCCGCATCCCGCTGCTGCACCAGCCCGGCACGGCCTGGCTGTACGACACCTGCTCTGACCTGCAAGGCATCCTCATCGCCCGCGCGTCCGGCCAGTCGCTGCCGGACTTCCTCGCCGAGCGGGTGTTCGAGCCGCTCGGCATGGCCGACACCGCGTTCGAGGTGCCCGCCGCCAAACGACACCGGTTCGCCAGCTACTACCGCGCGGGCGAGAACGGCCTGGAGCTGGCCGACGCCCCGGACGGCCAGTGGCGCGAGGTGCCGCCCTTCCCGGCCGGATCCGGCGGGCTCGCGGGCACCGCGGACGATTGGCACCGCTTTGCCCGAATGCTCCTTTCCGACGGCGAAGGATTGCTGTCGAAGGAATCCGTCCGGCAGATGACGGCCAACCACCTCACCGCGGAACAGATCGCGGCCAATCCGGTCTTCCTCGAAGGCCAGGGCTGGGGATTCGGCGGAGCGGTCGACGTCGCGCCGACGCAGCCGTGGCAGGTCGCGGGCCGCTACGGCTGGGTCGGCGGCACCGGAACCAGCGCCTACCTGACGCCGTCGAGGAGTTCGGTGGCGATTCTTCTCACCCAGCGCGGGGTGGACGGACCCGGTGGCATACCGCACATGCAGGACTTTTGGCGCGAGGCGGCCGCGCCGCAGTGATCCGGCGCGGGTCGCGCACTGTACTGTGGCCCGCGGGCACGAGGCAACGACGAGGGGTCAGACGTGGGCATCTTCGACAAGATCCGCGGCGAGTTCATCGACATCATCGAGTGGACCGACGACAGCCGGGACACCATCGTGTGGCGCTTCCCGCGCTACGACAACGAGATCAAGATGGGCGCCAAGCTCACCGTCCGCGAATCGCAGGCCGCGGTGTTCGTGAACGAGGGCCAGGTCGCCGACGCCTACCCGCCGGGCATGTACACGCTGCAGACGCAGAACATGCCGATCATGTCCACCCTCAAGGGCTGGAAGTACGGCTTCAACTCGCCGTTCAAGGCCGAGGTGTATTTCGTCAACACCCGGCAGTTCACCGACCTCAAATGGGGCACGCAGAACCCGGTCATCCTGCGCGACCCCGAGTTCGGCATGGTCCGGCTGCGCGCGTTCGGAGGCTACGCGGTCCGCGTGGTCGAGCCGGTCGCGCTGCTGAAGGAACTGGCCGGCACCGACCCGCAGTTCCGCACCGAAGAGGTGTCGGATTACCTGCGCAGCATGGTCATCAGCAAGCTCGGGCCCGCGATCGCGGCGGCCCAGGTGCCGATGCTCGACCTGGTCACCCAGCAGGAGCAGATCGCGGGCAAGATCGCGGTCGCGCTGAACCTCGAACTGCGCGAGGTCGGCATCGAGATCTCGAAGTTCATGATCGAGAACATCTCGGTGCCGCCCGAGGTCGAGGCCGCGATGGACAAGCGGACCCAGATGGGCGTGGTCGGCGACCTCGACCAGTACACGAAGTTCCAGTCCGCGAACGCGATCGAGGCGGCGGCGAACAACCAGGGCGGCGCGGGCGAGGGGCTGGGCATCGGCCTCGGCATGGCGCTCGGCCAGCGCGCGGCCGGACCGCAGCAGCAGCCCGCCCCGCAGCAGTACCAGCAGCAGGCTCCCCAGCAATACCAGCAGCCGCAGTACCAGCAGGCCCCGCAGTACCAGCAGCAGGCCCCGCCGCAGATGCCGCCGCCGCTGCCGCAGGGCGAGCAGTGGTTCATCGGCGCGAACGGCCAGCAGCTCGGCCCGTTCGACCGCGCGGGCCTCGGCCAGCAGATCTCGGCGGGCACGCTCGCGCGGGACACCCTGGTGTGGAAGGCCGGCATGGCCCAGTGGACCGCGGCCGCGCAGGTGCCGGAGGTGTCGGCGCTGTTCGGCGCGACCCCGCCGCCGCTGCCGCCGTCCTGAGCCGCGTCGACCTTCTGGGGGACCCATGACTGACCCACGCTCCCAGCAGAGCGGCGTGGCCAACACGACCTATCCGTGCGGCGGCTGCGGCGCGCGGCTGGAGTTCGCGCCGGGCACGACGGCCATGCAGTGCCCGTACTGCGGCTTCCGGCAGGAAATCGCCGCGGGCGACCGGGAGATCCGCGAGATCCCTTTCGCCGAGCTGGCGAACCTGGCGCGCAAGCCGGTGGGTTCGATCGGCAAGTACGTCTTCGTGTGCCAGCGGTGCGCGGCCAGGACGGAAACCAACGAGACCGCCAGCATGTGCCAGTTCTGCGGCGCGCCGCTGGTCATCGAGCCAGGAGCGTCCGGTCAGCTGGTCCCTGAAGGCGTGCTGCCGTTCGCGTTCGACCGGCCCGCGGTCAGCACGCATCTGAAGAAGTGGACGTCTTCGCGCTGGTTCGCGCCGACCGCGTTGAAGAAGGTCACCACCGCGGAGTCCACGAAGAGCACGTACATCCCGCATTGGACTTACGACTCGCAGACCGTCTCGGTCTACACCGGCGCGCGCGGCGAGTACTACTACGTCACCGAGAGCTACTACGAGAACGGCGAGCGCAGGACGCGCGAAGTCCGCCATACGCGCTGGTACCCGGCACGCGGACGGGTCGCGCGGAACTTCGACGACGTCCTGGTCCCGGCGAGCACCCAGCTGCCGCTTCCGGAGCTGGACAAGCTCGCGCCGTGGCCGCTGCTCGACTCCGCGCCGTACCAGCCGCAGTTCCTCTCCGGGCACTTCGCGCTGCGGTACGACGTGGAGCCGGAAAACGGCTTCGAAGAGGCGAAAAACCGGATGGCGCCGATCATCGCCGACGACTGCAAGTACGACATCGGCGGCGACACCCAGCAGCTGAATTCGGTCGACACGCAGCACAACAACGTCACCTTCAAGCTGATGCTGCTGCCGGTGTGGGTCGCGACCTATGTGTACGCCGGGAAGAACTGGCAGATCCTCGTCAACGGCCGCACCGGCGAAATCCACGGCCAGCGTCCGTGGAGCAAGGTCAAGATCGCCATCGCGGTGGTGATCGCGCTGATCGTGATCGCGGCGATTGTCTACTTCGTCGCGACGAAGGGCCACAGCACCGGCACGACGCACCATTCGGTTACGCACCACTGAGTTTTCGAAGGAAGTGATGTGCCGTGCTGATGGGCATGGTTCTCGGCGACCGCTGCTCCCGCGTTTCGCGGGAGCACGCGGGCACGCCGCTGTCTTGACCGGCGGGAATCCCTGCCTGCTCTCTGCGAAGCGTCGACGGCTGACTGGCCCTTCGACCCTTCCCGGGAGCATTCATGTCCACCGTTCAGTGGACCGAAAACGGAACCACCCACACCGCCCGCTGGCATTCCGGCAACGGAACTCCGCCGCCGGGCCGCATTGTCGTCGTCGATGATCGGCTGACCGCTGCCGCGGCGCTGCGTTTCGCCCGCGCTGGCACCGGAATGCTGTGGCGCGGCGATTTTCCCAACGCGCGGCAGCTCGTGCGCGCCATGGACCGACGGCTTCCGCAGCGTTCCGGTTCTTTCGCCGAGGTGCGTTCAGCGCGCTCGGAACGCGCCACGCTGCTAGGGAAAATCCTGGTCTCGGTAGAGGATGACTATTCGCTGCGGCTGCGCCGAGCCCCCGACATCCGGGCCGCCTGCGAGCACGCTTTCGGCGGTTTACCCGGCACGATGATCTCGTTGCGTGAGCTGCTCGGCGCCCTGAGCGCTTATCAATGGCACCAGAAAGGCATACACATCAAGGCTTTGAACGCTCGGCTCTATCCCGCGTACAGCGTGTTCGCTCCGACACGCAGCGAATACCTCGATCTGGTCGCACGGGAACCGTTGCCGGGCAAGGGATCCCCGGTCGTGTTCGATCTCGGCACTGGTACCGGAGTGCTCGCCGCCATTCTCGCCCGGCGCGGCGCCGCCGAAGTGGTGGCGACCGACCTGAACCCGCGCGCCGTGCGCTGCGCACGCGACAACCTGCGGCGACTCGGCCTGGCCGACCGGGTCCGCGTCCTCGAAGCCGATCTCTGGCCCTCGCAGCGGCGCGCCGATCTGGTCGTCTGCAATCCGCCTTGGCTGCCCGGAAACCCGACTTCGGCGCTGGAACTCGGGATCTACGACGCCTCGTCCGCCATGCTGAACCGCTTCCTCGACGGCCTCCCGGACCATCTGACGCCGCATGGCGAAGGCTGGCTGATCCTGTCGGACCTCGCCGAGCACCTCGGTCTGCGGACCCGGGCCGACTTGCTCGACCGGATCTCCGCGGCCGGACTCATAGTCGCCGGACGGCGAGAAACCACGCCACGGCACCGAAGCGCCACGGACAGTGCCGATCCCTTGCACGCGCAGCGTTCCCGCGAAGCGACAATGCTGTGGCGGCTAACCATGTCCAGAGCGTGACCCGGCGTTTCCACACTGGACTACACCAATCGAATATCCTCGCCGAAGACACGGGGAGGGACGATGCCCGTACCGGGTTTTGCCGCACCGCGCCGGGACTTCGTGCGGACGCTGCTGCATCGCGGCAGCCCGCCGGAGCGGCCGGACGCGGGCGAGGACCTCACCGCGGTCGGCGACGCGACGCTCGCGCGCGCCGCGCGGTACTGGGTCGTCGTTCCGGTCGCCTACCGGATCGCCGCGTTCGTGAAGGTGTTCATCGGATTCGCCGCTGCCAACGGCAGCACCGGACTGTTCCCGGTGCTGCCCGCGGCCGTGCTGGGCGTCGTCGCGAACGCCGCGTTCCTGTGGTGGCTGCTGCGCTCCGGCGGGCTGCCCGCGCGGCGCACGCGACGGGTCCTCGCCGCGGACCTCTGCGCGGGACTCGCGCTGAACCTGCTGACCGCGGTGCTCGCGCCGGATTCGGTGCAGCCGTTCGCGATCGACGTCACCTGGACGTGGCTGGTCGGTTCGGTGGCGATGTGGGCCGGGACGTCCGGGCTGCCCGCCGCGTTGCTGCTGCTCGCCGCGGCCGTCCCGGTGCGCGTCCTGCTGACCTTGGCGGGCGGGCTGCGGCTGGACGACCATCTCGCGATCAACCGGTCGATCGGCTGTCTCGTAGCGCTGGCCGTGTCGATCGTGGTGGCGTGCGGGATCCTGGTGCTGCTGGGCGTCGGCACCCGGTTCGCCCTCGACATCGGCCTGCGCCGCGGTCAGGAAGCTGAACGCAAACGCACCCAGCGGCTGCTGCACGACAGCGTGCTTCAGACGCTGGAAGCGCTGGCGATCGCCCCGTCCGACGACGCGGACCACGCCGCCGAACGGCTCGCCCAACTGCGCTCAGTCGCGCACGCCGAGGCAGCCGAACTCCGCCGGAGCATCACCGAACCGATCGAACCGCGCACGAGACGCGGCTTCGTGGTCGAACTGGCCGACGTCGCCGCCGACATGGCCCGCGAGGGCCTGCGCACCCAACTCGTGGCTGCCGATTTCGCTGACGACGACCGTCTTTCCGCCGATCGCCGCACCGCGATGTGCGAAGCGGTACGAGAAGCGTTGCGCAACACGGTGAAGCACGCCGGAACCAGCCGCGTCGTGCTCCGAGTGGAAGAACGCGACGGCGGCACCGCGGTGGTCGCCCGAGACCAAGGCCGCGGCTTCGACGTACGCGAACGCGGCCCCGGATTCGGCATCCAGCAGTCGATCGAAGCGCGACTGGCGGAGGTCGGCGGCACCGGGCAAGTGGAATCGACGCCGGGGCACGGAACCCGGGTCACGCTTTGGGTGCCGCACTGACCGGCAGCCATTCCCGATAGCCGGGACGGGACCGCCCGGCCGCGATGATTCCGCAAAAACCACCGCGAGGTGCCAATTATTCAATCCCTCTTTCGCGCACTTGTGTAACCATTTGATAACAAACAACCTCCGCTCCTATGCACCACGTTCGTAGGTTCACATTTCCTGCCCCCGAGGCTGATAATGGAGGGTCGTTCACCTTCAGGCCCAGCAGCGGGAGCGCTTGCATGGACACGCCGGACGAGGCACGCACGAATCGGACCGAGCGGAATCGCCGGATGCTCGAATCCTGGCGGGCCGGCGCGTCGATCACCGAGATCGCCAGGGAACACGGCCTGTCCCTGAGCTGGACCGGACGGCTGCTGCGCCAGGAAGGCGCCGTGCTGCCGGAAATCCGCCAGGGGGTGCGCCGGGAACTCGACGTACCGCGAATAGTCCGCGAGTACCAATCTGGTTCTACTATTCAGAGCATCGCGGACACGCATCAGGCGTCCTATGGAACTATCCGTCGCTTGCTGCTCCGGGAAAAAGTGACGATACGCCCACATGGCGGCCAGAATGCTCTCGATCGGCGCACGCCCGGCGACACCCAGCGACCCTGATCATCGCCTCAGGGGTGGGTGATTCCGGCCGCATTCCGTTTCTTTTGCCACCCGGAGCAGGTAGGGAGGAATAATTGGGGGTGCGGAATGACTGAGGCGCGGCCAGGGGGAACCGTAGCATCCGGCAGACCGGTGCGGGCGCCGGTCCAGCTGCCTCCCGCACCGCCCGTGCTGCTCGGCCGCACCCGGGAACTGGCCCGGCTGGACGAAATCCGGCTCCGGTCCGACCCCGCCCCGTCGGTCGTCGTGCTCACCGGTGTCGGCGGGATCGGCAAAACCGCGCTCGCCCTGCACTGGCTGCACACGCATCGCGCCCGGTTCCCCGACGGCATCCTGTGCACAAGATTTTCCTCCGAGGGCACCGAAACGACAGAATCCGCGAGCGGGGTACTGCACGGTTTCCTTGCCGCACTGGGCATCCCGGCCGATGACATCCCCGCCTCGCTCGCCCACCGGGCCGCCGAGTTCCGTGCGGTGACCGCGGATCGCCGGTTCGCAGTGCTGCTCGACGACGTGGTGCACAGCGCCGACGCCCGCGCCGTGCTGCCGTCCAGCGCGAACGCGGTCGTCCTCGTCACCAGCCGGTCCCAGCTGACCAGCCTCGCACTGGACGGCGCGGAAATCCTTCCGCTCAGCCCGCTTCCGGACCAGCCCGCCCGCGAGGTGCTCGCCCGCGCCGGGCAACGGCAGATCAGCCACGAGGACGCGCAAGACCTGCTGACCGCCTGCGCCGGTCTCCCGCTGGCGCTCGCCATCACCGGAGCGAGACTGCGCGCCCGGCCGCGCCGCAAGCCGCACCAGGAAGCCCGCCGCGGACGTATCCGTTCGGTCGGAGATTTCCCGGCGCTCTCAACGGTTTTCGACGCCTCGTACGCCACGCTCGACGATTCGGCCGCCCGGCTCTACCGAACCTGCGGCATCCTGCCCGGCCCGCACCACACCGTCGACGCGCTCGCCGACACGCTGCAGAGCTCGCCCGCCCACCTTGACGACGCCGTCGACGAGCTCATCGAAGCCAACCTCCTCCACGAACTGGAGGACGAAACAGTGGCACAGCACGACGTCGTCCGCCACGATGCCCGCGTGCGCGCGGAACGCCAGGACGCCGAGGCCGACCGGCACTACCTCGTGCGCCGCTACACTCGTTGGTACCGCGACCAAACCGTCACCGCGAGCGCCCTCATCCATCCTTTCCGGCCGAACTTCGCGGCCGAAACCGTTGCGGCGACGGGATCTTTCGCCGACCGCGACCACGCGGTGAGCTGGTGGCGCCGGGACCGGCCGGTCATCAACGCCGTCGCGAAAGCCGCGTCAGCGCACGGCTGGGACGAGGAACTGTGGCAGCTCGCCGAAGCGTCGTGGGGATTCTTCCTGCACCACCGGGATTACGAACCGTTCCTCGAACTGTGCACGGCGGGGATCGCCGCCGCCCGCCGATGTCAGCTCCCGCTGGTGGAAGCCCGGATGCACAGCCAGGCCGGTTTCGTCTGCGACCAGCTTGGCCGCTACGCCGAAGCCGCCGCGCACAACGCCGTCACCCTCGAAATCGGCGAACGAGAGCAGCACGGCCCGACCCAGGCCTCCGCGCTGGCCCGGCTCGCCAGGAACGCCCGAAGACAGCAAGAGTGGGAAACCGCGCTTGACCTGTATGAGCGCAGCGCCAGGAAGCACGCCGAGATCGGGCGTCCGCGAGGGGTCGGCATGGCCCGTTATCGCCGTGGCGAAGTGCTGATCAAGCTGGGTCGCGACGACGAAGCACTGCGGGAACTGGCTGAAGCCACTGCCATCCTGGACGAGCAAGGCGACGCCGCCCAGCTCGCCCGTGCGGTCATCCCGCTCGCCGCGATCCACGCCCAGCGGGGCGACTACCAGCGGGCGCGCACCGAACTCCGGCACGCGCTCGAAGGCGTCGAACGTCTCCAGTCACCGCATTTCCAGGCCGAGGTCCTCGCCGCGCTCGCCGGTCTCGAACGCGCCGAGGGCGACGAGACAAGCGCCCAGCGCCATCTCGACGAGGCCCGGCGACTCAGCGGGGACTCCTTCGAGCCGCCGCACTGACCACACCGCCCCGCCCGGCCAGCACACCGCCGCGGCGATCGCCCCCGGCCATTCCGCTCTCAGCTCGTCGGCTTCGCACCTCGTCACGGCACGGGCACGGACCCGGACCACGACGTCCGCGCCGGCCGCCTGCCGAGGTCCGGCCCGATCCACGTCGGCGACCAGCACCGGCATCGCGCGACGTCCGGGCAGCGCGATCCGGACGCGCGCGACGCCGGGGGTCACGCGTCCCACCCCGGCAGCGGCCGGGGCTCCGCGGGCAACGGCGGATACGCCAGCGTGTCCGGTTCGGACAATTCCAGCAGCCGGTACATCGCCGACCGCAAAATCCCCGCCGAACAGTCGATCCTCGTGCTGGCGACTGGCAGCACCGCCGCAGTGAGCCTCGGCGCGGCGGCGATCGCGGCTTCCTCCTGGGGTTCGAGCGGCTGATCCGGATCGAGCGGTTTCGCGTGCGCCCGCACGACGTCCGCGACGCTCCCGGCCTGCGGCCGCCCGTCCGGCAGCGACGCGAGCGTCACCGGCCGTCCTGTCGCCGCCGCGTAGCCCGTGGTCGAGCCGTGGTCGCCGATCACCCAGTCAGCCGCGATCATCGTGGCCTGCCATCCCTGCTCAGGCGGGATCACCCGCAGCCCCCGGCATCCGTCGAGCCAGGCAGCGACCTGACGCCGCCCGTGCACCGCCCAGACGTTCGGATGCAGCACCGCCGCCACCGCGTAGCGGTCGTCCGGCAGCGCGTTCACGATCGCCTCGTACATCTTCGGGACCCGGCCGAATGCCGAGTCAGTGAACCAGGTCGAACTCAGCACCACCAGCCGCCGCGAGCCGACATTCAGCGCCCGCCGGTATCGCTCCCGCTGCCCGGCCGCCGCCCGCATCCCGTCAAGGCAGATGTCGCCGGCCACGACGGCCGCGGGCACCGCCTCCGGGCACCGCTCGCGCAGCACTTCGACCTCCGTCTCCGTCCCGAGCGCCAGCACCGACGGAAGCACTCGCCCGCGAAACGTGAGCAGCTCCCGTTCGAGCGCGGTCGTCGCGATGGCCGCCCCTCCCGCCTTCCGGCTGAACCGGCGCCCGGGGACCCGCCCGACTCCGTGCCCGATCAGCATCAGCGGCCCGCGCACCTGGTCGAGCTGCCGATGGCAGGCCGCCAGAACCAGGTCGAACCGATGCGCCACCGCCTGTTCCCAAGGCAGCACCAGCCCGTGCTGCGCCCGCACGTACTCCTCGACCCCGGCCCACCGGTCGGTGCTGTGCGGCACCGTGAACATCACCTGCACCCGCAGATCCCGCTCGAGCAGCGAGATCAGTTCGACCAGCCGCGTCCCCGCAGTCACGGTCGGAACGACCGCCAGCACGGTCCGGCATCCCGGCCGCGTCACCCGCGACGCGGCGTCGAGACCGATCGGGCCGCGTACCCACACGTCGTGCGCCATCTTCATCCCCTCCGTCCAGAACCAAGCCGACGAGCCGAGGCTGCGGCGCGGTTCTGACCGGACGCTTCCCGCCGCTGGACACAAAGCGGACCGATTCCGGACAAGACAATTCCCCGGATGATCGTTATCCCGAACCGGTCGCCGACGAACCGGATCAATGCGAAACTGGGCAATCGACGAGGGAGGACGTCGAATGGACTTCGCCTACGGAATTCTCGGGCAGACTGCGGTGCGGATGCACGGGAAGATGAACGATCAGTGGGGTCAGCGGCAGACCCGGAATATTCTCGGCGTCCTGCTCACCCGGCCGAGGCAGCGCTTTTCCCAGGACGCCCTCATCTCCTGGCTCTGGGACGACGACCTGCCCGGAAACCCGCAGCACGCCCTGCACAAGGCGGTCTACCGGCTGCGCGACGCCCTCGCCGACGCGGACTCGCCCGCTTCGATCACCCGGTCCGGCGACGGCTATCTGGCTGATCTCGATGAGAACATCGTGGACGTGGCAGCCTTTCGGAAACTAATTCGGAAAGCACACGACTCCGCCCGTTCCGCCGATCATGAAACGGCATGCGAATCAGCCGCTTCCGCGCTTTCCTTGTGGCGTGACGAACCGCTGGCGGAGCTCCGCACCGAACGCGCGAGCAATTGGCGCGAGGACAAAGTCAAATCCATGTTGCTTCCCGCGCGAGAAATACTGACAAGCCAATTGCTCGCACTCGGCCGCCCGGACGAGGCGGCGGGCTGGATGCAGGAACTCGCTCCCGAGCACGCCAGCCGGCTGGCTTTCGTCAAGCTCCAGCTCCAGATCTACTACGCGCTCGGGCAGTCCGAGCAGGCCCAGGCTCATTTCCTCGACGCCAACCGCCGATTCAACGAGGCAGCCGACGAGACTGCCAAAGTCCTGCTGCACGCCTTCCACGACAAGCTCCGGGACCGCTACGAGAACCCGCCCGCCCCCATCGTCCCCGTGCGCCGGGCCGCCCCGCCGTCTCATCCGCTCCCCCGCGATCTCCGCGGGTTCATCAGCCGCGCCGACGCGCTGGAAACGCTGGACCAGTGGCTCCGGCCCGGCTCGCCGACGCGCTCGCCCGCTGTCGTGCTCAGCGGTCCGCCCGGGATCGGGAAGACGAGCCTCGCGGTGCACTGGGCGCACCGGGCGGCGGACTGGTTCCCGGGCGGGGCGATCTACCTCGACCTGCACGGCTTCGGCCCGGCCCCGCGGCTCGAACCGGCGGACGTGGTCGACCAGCTGCTCCAGGCGCTCAGCTACCCCGTCGACCACGTCGTCGACGCGGCAGCCCGCGCCGCCGTCCTGCGCCGGCAATTGGCCGACCGGTCCGTCCTGGTCATTCTCGACGACGCGGAGAACTCCGAACACGTCGACCGGCTGCTGAACACTCTGTCCGAATGCGCGGTGATCGTCACCTCGCGCCGCCGCCTCGGCGCGCTGACCCGGCGGCACGAACTCGCCGCGCTGAGCCTCGACCGCCTCGACGACCGCGAATCGCTGGAACTGTTCGCCCGGCGGCTGCACGGCCGCGGCGAACGAGAACCCGACGCGGCCCGCCGGATCGCCCACCTGTGCGACGGCCTGCCCCTCGCGCTGACCCTGATCGCCGAAAGCGCCGCCCGCCGTCCGGGACTGAGCCTCAGCACCATGCTCGACCAGCTGAGAGACCCGGAAATGCTCCTGAGCATCGGCGACGACGGCGACGACCAAAGCCTGCGCGCGGCGTTTTCCTCGTCGTACCAGATGCTCGAACCGCCGAGCCAGGCCGTCTTCCGGCTCTTCGGCCACCACCCCGGCGCGGAAATCCACGTCGACACCCTGCTGTCGGCGGCCGGCCGGCCCGCAGCGGAAACGCGGCGAGCGCTGGAAACCCTGGTCGCGCTGCACTTGATCGACCAGCCCGGCGACACGGACCGCTACCGGATCCTCTCGATCTTCCACCGCTACGCGCAGACCCTGAGCACTCAGCACTACGACCCGCAACCGTTGCGGCGCTTGCTGTCCCACTACTGCAGCACCGCGGACAACGCGCATCGGATGGCACACCCGCACCGCGACCGCCCGCCGCAGCTCGACCCGGAACCGGGTATCCGCCCGACGCAGTTCGAGACCTCAGCCGCCGCCCACCGCTGGTTCCTGCGCGAACGCACCAACCTCACCGCGCTCGCCACGCTCGCCGAGCAACACCAGCTCTTCGACTACGCCTGCACGCTCCCGCATCTCATGCACGACACGTTCGTCATCTACGGCTTCTACGACGAGATGACCGCCGGACTGGCCGTCGCGGCCCGGGCCGCGCGAGCGAACAAGGACTCTCACGCGGAAGGGTCGACGCTCAACGATCTGGGGGAACTGCACCTTACGCTCAGCAACCACAACGCGGCCGAGGACGCGCTCGCCCGGGCGCTGGAGCTGGCCATCAACGACGAATCGCCCGTGGCGAAGCTGACCATCAACATCAATCTCGCCCGGTTGCACCGGCAGACCGGTCGCCACGTGGAGGCGATCGCCCTCTTCCGCAGCTGCATCACACACGCGCAACGCAACGGCGATCCGGTCCGCGAGGCGAAGGCGGAGCAGTACCTCGGCGAAACCCTCGCCGAACTCGACCAGTACGAAAAGGCCCTGCCGCACTACCACCGCGCCTTGCACCTGCGCGCGCTCACCGGCGACGCCTCCGGACAGGCCGCCACGTACATCACGCTGGCCGAACTCCATCTCAGCCAGGAGGAATTCGCGGTCGCCCACCGGCATTGCGAGCTGGCGCAAGCCCAGATCGCGGGCGACCTCACCGCCGGAATGCGGCTGCGCACCGTGCAGGCCCGCCTCGCGGCAGCCGAACGGGACGACCGGGCCGCGCTGCGGTTGTCCCAGGAAGCGGTCGAACTGGCCGAACGGGCGCACAACGCGACCGGCCAGGCGCGGGCGCTGGAGGCGTTCGCGGAGATTCTCTACTCACGGGGAAACCGCGAGGACGCTGTCGACGCCTGGACTCGCGCCGCCGCGTTCTACCGGGGCCGCGGCCGGGACGCCAAGGCCGACCGCGTCGAGGAGCGGCTGGCCGCGGCCCGGGATCCGCACCTGATTCCGCAGGCCAGGGACGGCGAAAGCGACGAGGAAAACACCGTGGCCATGCCCGCTCCGCGACGATCCGTAATCCGCCACCGCTGAAACGGCGGGGGCGCCGAAACGGTTCACTCCACGGTAGGGCAAACTCCTCCTTCCGAGGACGTCTGCATTTGCCGACACACTTTGGGTAACCCCTGAAGCTCGTTCGCAGAGTAGCCTGGGCGGCCTGGCCACAGCGATATCCATGTTGTGGTGAAATAAATTCATAAATTGCCTGAGGAGCGCTAGTTGACCGGCTTCGCGTCAGCTGTTATTAGCATCTTGCCAGTGTCGATCATGGCACTGCACGCCATCAGCGATTGGTGGCGTTGTTGAATAGTCGTTAACACGGAGCTGGCGTTGCGATTAATCTGATTTTCGTAACCGCAACGCCAGCGCCGGACAAGCCGCAGCAGCTCGTCGGGCCTCGGCCAGCAGCGGTTCAGGCACCGAGTCCCCTCGTACCACCGGGTAGCCCCATTCGTCCACAGTGATCAGTTCCGGCAGGACGTCCGCGCACAAACCGTGTGCGCGGCAGGCGATCGGGTCGACCGTCAGGCGGTTCATGCGGCACCTGCTGTGATTCGGCACGAGCCAGCGGTCAGATGCGCTCGGACGTCGGCCGCGAAGACTCGCAGGGCGCTCGCGGCTAGGCGGACCGCTCCGTCCGGGTGGGCGCAGGCGCCTCGTCCTGTGAGGAGCGGGAGGCGGCGGGCCAAGCGGCCGGTGGCGTCCCGACCGGCCAGCAGGTCGGTGAAATCCGCGGCGATGGCGGGGAGTCCGAACATGCACGGGCCGCATTGGCGGGCCGATTCGGCGGCCAATCTCGAGAGAATATTCCTCGTCAGTTCCAGGCCACAGTGCGGTTCTGCGAGCAGGTGCAGGGAGGACAGGCCCGGTTCGCGACCGAGCGGGAGGGGGTCGGCGAGGGAGCGCGGCATCCAGGTTCCGCCATAGCCGCCGATCAGGACTGCTTGTGCGGTAACGGATCCACCGGCTCGGGCGAGGATCGCGGAAATCGGCGTGTCTGCAGGGACTTCCAGTACACCGGGGCGAGACACGGCACCGGTGACGGTGACCAAGTCAGTGTGGACAGAACGATAACGGTCCGCGCCCATTCTGGCGACCATCGCGAATCGGGCCAATGTTTCGACATTCTGGACTAGCGTCGGGCGACCGCGCAGGCCGCGTTCGGTCGGGCGGGGGAATTTGCCAGTGGGGCGGGCATCGCCGGTGCCCAGGAAATGCACTAGCGCGGTTTCTTCGCTGGCGACGTATCGGGGCGGAACCGCGACCAGCTTTACCGGTACGGCATCGCGGCGTTCGGCCAAAGCGGCCAGTATGCTCCGGTTTTCTTCGTGCAGGCAGAGGAAAGCCTCGGTTGCTCCGACTGCGCTAGCCGCTACCTGGATGCCGTCCAAAACCAGGTGTGGCGCGACTTCAAGCAGGGCGCGATCCTTGGTGCTGAACGGGTCGCTCTCGCAGCCGTTGGCGACCACAATGGACCGTCCTGGTGCGACAGAGCGCAGTTTCGCCGCGGCGGGGAAGCCAGCGCCGCCTCGGCCGCGGATACCGGCGGCGTCAATTTCGTGGATCAACGCGTCGCGGTGCAGAACGGGAAGTCCACCGTGGACGGACAGGTGGGCGGCGAGATTGTTCCGGTGCAAGGGAAGCACGTTCACCTCCTAAGTGGAGAGAGGCGGCGAGCCTCGGTGTCGGGACTGGTACTGCCGAACCGCACGCTCGCGGCGGCCAGGACGGCGACCAGGCACGCGATGTCGAGCGCGATGAGCAGCGGACGTGCGCTGTCGGACGCTACGAGACCGATGCTGTGCGCGAGCGCGACCGGCCAGCACAGGTAAGCGAGCCAGTGCACCGCGCGCCACAATCGCGGCGGGAGGTGCGTCCTCAGCAGACTCGTGACGACAATGGCGAGCAGCAAATCCACCGCTACCGCACCGATTCCGATCCAGAATGGTTCGTAGCCGGAGACGAACGGCACGACGACCGCGAGCCAGCTGAGGTCCACATAACCGTCGACGACCGCGAAGATGATGTGTGCGCCCAAGAACACGAGGCTGGCCAGGGCGAGGTTGCGGTGCAGGTCCGCGAGGGCGAAGCGGGGCCACCGTCGCGTCGCGAACCTGCCCGAGTTGAGGAAGCCGAGCACCACGACGGCGGTCGAGAACACCAGCGAGACGATTCCGGTGGCACGGCTGAAATACCAGAGCGCGGAACTCACGACACACGCTCCCGGCGATCGGCAGGCCACCCCGCAGTCATCCGGACCGCGCCGCGCGAACTCACCAGCCGTGCGGGCAACCCACGCGACCCGAGCCAGTCCAACGCCGCCACTCCCAGCACGACCGAAGCGGTGCTCGCGGTGTTGGCGTCCACGCAGGACTTCGCCGCGACCGATACCGTCCGCCAGCACGAATCCGCCGGTTCGCCCGTGCGCGGGTCGACGATGTGGTGCACCACGCGACCGCCGCGGCGCCAAGTCCGCCGGGCCACCCCGGACGTCGCCAGGCCGCCGCTGGTGAGCGTGATCGTCGTGTCTGCGCGGGCAACCGCGTCGCGGTGGTCGTCGCCGATCGCCACCTGCCAGCCACCCGCCGGAGCCGGGCCGGCGACAGCGAGGTCGCCGCCGAGGTTCACCAGCACGCCGCAGCCGGTGCGACGGGCGATCTCGGCGGCAGTCTGGTCCGCGGCATACGCTTTCGCGGTCGCGCCGAGGTCCAGCGTCACGCCGCGCGGCAGCACGACAATCCGCCGGGCCGGTTCGAACAGCACCCAATGCGAGCCCGGCGCGGGGACTGGCGTCGCAGCGGGACCGTCGGCGATCTCGGCGAAATCCCGGTCGTAACCGAGCGCCGCCATCGACCCGCCGACCGTTGGATCGACCAGTCCGCCGCTCAGCCAGGAGGCTCGCAAGGCGGCCGACAGCGCGTCGGCCAGTAGTGCGCTCACTTCCACTTCCCGGCCCGCCGCACGGTGGAGGGCCGAAATTTCCGAATCTGTCCGGAATCGGCTGCATGCCCGATCCAGTTCGGCGAGCCGCGTCCGCAGCAGCGCGGTCGCCGGGCCCAGCGCGGCCTCCTCGGTGACGAGCACCCGCGCCGTCGTGCCGAGCGCGGGAAACGCAGCCGAATACGGCCCGGTCACGACGCACCCGATCCGGTGTGCGCGTGACCGGAGCCGGAGCCGGGATCCTGCGCGGGCACCTGCAGCTGGTCTTGTCCGGAAGTACTCGATCCGCTCGACGTCGAGCCAGTCCCGCCGCTCGACGTCGAGCCAGTCCCGCTGGTGGACGTAGAGCCAGCCGCCGTCAGCCCGTATCCGATTCCTCCGGCCGCCGCGACTCCGAGCACTGCCGCGACCGCCGTGACGAACGCCGTCCGATGCCGGACGCGCGCCCGTTCCTCTTGCCGTCTCCTGATGTCCGGGTCCATGCCGGGTGTCCCTTCCGGTGGTGGGAACACCCAGTCTCAGCCGCGAATCTATGAGTTCGCTGGGAGCGACCTGTCAGTTTGCTTCCAGTCACTACGCTCCGCGCATGAGCACGATCCTCGGGTGGGCAACGCTGGCCGTGTGGGCCGGACTCGCGTTGTGCCACAGCTGGTTCTGGCGCACCGACCAACGTCTTCCCCCGCTGGTCCGGCCGGAAATCTGGCCGTCCGTCGCCATCGTGATCCCCGCCCGCGACGAAGCGGAACTACTCCCGGAAACCCTGCCCACACTGCTCCGCCAGACCTACCCCGGCGATGCGCGAGTCATCCTCGTAGACGACGGCAGCACCGACGGCACCGCGGAAGTCGCCCGTTCGCTGACTGTCCCCAATGGACTCCCGCGCACCGTCACCAGCCCCGGCGAACCACCGGACGGCTGGACCGGGAAACTCTGGGCCGTCGCACACGGCGTCCGCGAAGCAGGAGACGTCGACTTCCTTCTGCTGACGGACGCTGATATCTCACACGAACCCGATTCACTGGAAACCCTCGTCGCCGCTGCCACCAGCGGCCGGGACCTGGTATCTCAGATGGCCGTCCTGCGCACCGCAACGTTCTGGGAGCGGCTGATCGTGCCCGCTTTCGTCTACTTCTTCGCGATGCTCTACCCCTTCCGCCGCGTGAACTCCGCGCGCTGGCGCACCGCCGCCGCAGCCGGCGGGTGCGTCCTCGTCCGCCGCTCGGCGCTCGAACGCGCTGGCGGAATCGAGGCCATCCGCGGCGCAGTCATCGACGACGTCGCACTCGCCCGCGCGGTCTCATCCGCGGGTGGCCGGATTTGGCTGGGTTACGCGTCGAAGGTCCGGAGCGTCCGGGCTTATCCGCGACTCGCGGACCTGTGGCAGATGGTGGCCCGCAGCGCCTACACCCAGCTCCGGCATTCACCGCTGCTGCTGGCCGGGACCGTCGTCGGCATGGTCGCCGTCTTCCTCGCCCCGCCGGTGCTCGCCCTAACCGGCTCGTGGCAGGCCGCCGCGGCATGGCTCCTCATGGCGGGGACGTTCGTCCCGGTCGCCCGGTACTACCGGCAGCCCGTGGTCGCGGGGCTGCTGCTGCCGTTCACCGCGGCGCTCTACACCCTGATGACGCTGGACTCCGCTCGGCGGCGGACCGGTTGGAAGGGCCGCACGTACTGAGCACCTGGCTGCTGACCGAAGATGTGGCATCCTCTTCGCTATGACGTCGACCCGAAGGGGCAATGCCTCGTAGGAAGCCCGGCGCGGTGCGCGCCGATCGACCCGAAGCCCGCGATCCGTGGGCCGAACGCGTTTCCCGAGCACTCGACCAGTACCGGCGATTCCTGCGCCAGCCCGGCCGCTGGCTGCATGTTCCGTGGACCGACTGCCTCTGCTGCGATCCGGTCGAAGCCCGCGACGAACTGGAAGCCGCCCTGCGCGCCCTTCCGCGCCGCGACCGTGCGGAACTGCGCCGAGTCCTGGCTCCTCTAGACGACGAGTTCCGGCGAAGAACCCTGCCCGACCCGGCTGCGAGTTCCCTCAGCTCCTGGCATGCCGAGGCCTGGTGGCGGCAGCGCCTGCAAGAGCGGTGAACCCCGCGAGAGCGAGTTCACACCACCCGGGGATGCACGTTCATACATCGTCGTGCATAATCATTCCTATGTCCAAGGTGCTCACTTCCCTTCCCGTCGGCGAGCGGGTCGGCATCGCGTTCTCCGGCGGCCTCGACACGTCCGTGGCGGTGGCGTGGATGCGCGACAAGGGTGCGGTTCCGTGCACCTACACCGCCGACATCGGCCAGTACGACGAACCCGACATCGCGTCCGTCCCCGGCCGCGCGCACGCCTACGGAGCGGAGCTCGCGCGGCTGGTCGACTGCAAGGAAGCCCTCGTCGAAGAGGGGCTCGCCGCGCTGACCTGCGGGGCCTTCCACATCCGCACCGGCGGCCGGGCCTACTTCAACACCACCCCGCTCGGCCGCGCGGTCACCGGCACGCTGCTGGTGCGCGCGATGCTCGAGGACGACGTCCAGATCTGGGGCGACGGCTCCACCTACAAGGGCAACGACATCGAGCGGTTCTACCGCTACGGCCTGCTGGCCAACCCGGGCCTGCGGATCTACAAGCCGTGGCTCGACGCGGCGTTCGTCGGCGAGCTCGGCGGCCGCAAGGAGATGTCCGAGTGGCTGCAGGCGCACAACCTGCCCTACCGCGACAGCACCGAGAAGGCCTACTCCACCGACGCCAACATCTGGGGCGCCACGCACGAGGCGAAATCCCTCGAGCACCTCGACACCGGCATCGAGATCGTCGAGCCGATCATGGGCGTGCGGTTCTGGGACCCGGCGGTCGAGGTCGCGCCCGAGGACGTCACCATCGGCTTCGAGCAGGGCCGTCCGGTGAGCATCAACGGCAAGGAGTTCGGCACCGCGGTCGAGCTGGTGCTGGAGGCCAACGCGATCGGCGGGCGGCACGGGCTCGGCATGTCCGACCAGATCGAGAACCGGATCATCGAGGCCAAGAGCCGGGGCATCTACGAGGCCCCGGGCATGGCGCTGCTGCACGCGGCGTACGAGCGGCTGGTCAACGCGGTGCACAACGAGGACACCATCGCCAGCTACCACAACGAGGGCCGCCGGCTCGGCAGGCTGATGTACGAGGGCCGCTGGCTGGACCCGCAGGCGATGATGCTGCGCGAATCGCTGCAGCGCTGGGTCGGCACCGCGATCACCGGCGAGGTCACGCTGCGGCTGCGGCGCGGCGAGGACTACTCGATCCTCGACACGTCCGGGCCGGCGTTCAGCTACCACCCGGACAAGCTGTCGATGGAGCGCACCGAGGACTCCGCGTTCGGCCCGGTCGACCGGATCGGCCAGCTGACCATGCGGAACCTCGACATCGCCGACTCGCGCGCCAAGCTGGAGCAGTACGCGAGCCTCGGCATGGTCGGCGGCAACTCGCACCCGAAGCTGATCGGCGCCGCGCAGGCGGCCGCGACCGGCCTGATCGGGGCGATGGCCGAGGGCGGGGCCGAGACGATCGCGTCCCGCGGCCGGGCCGACGACGTCGAACTGCTCGACCGCGCCGCGATGGAATCCGGCACCGACTGAGCTTTTTCCCGCGGATGCCCGCGCCGGAACACCGGCGCGGGCATTCCCTATACCAGCAGCCAGACCCCGCTAACGTCTCTATATTCGGGCGGCGGCTCCCGGCTAACGTGGCGGCGTGACCCCGATTTTTCAGCTGTCCGCCGACCACGTCACGGCCGAGGCAGCGCTCGATCCGATCACCGCGACCTTGGACGGCGTCACCACCGAAGCGACCGCGCTCACCGACCTCACCCCGGACGGTTTCGCGGCCCGAGCCGACCTGGCCCGGCGCACCCTCGCCTCCCTCGCGAAGCTGAATCCCGAGTCCCGCACGGACCGGATCGCGTCCGCGCATCTGCGCGACAGCCTCGAGGCCCAACTGGCCTGGCACGAGCTGGACGAGCCGTTCCGCCAGGTACAGGCGCATTTCGGCACGCTGAGTTCGATCGCCGATTCGGTCCGGCTGCTGCCGCGCCGCGACGCGGACGACTGGCACGTCCTCGCGGTCCGGATGTCCGGCGTCGAAACGATGCTTTCCGGCTGGCAGAAGACCCTGCGGGCCGGTCTCGACCGCGGTGTGCGCGCGGCCCGTCTGCAGGCGCTGGAAACGGCGGCTCAGGCCGAGCGTTACGCCGGTGTCCACAATGCACTCGTCGAGGAGTACGGCGACGGGCCGCGGGCCGCCGAACTGCGGGCCGGTGCCGACGCCGCCCACCGCGGTTACGCGGCGCTCGCCCGGTTCCTGCGCGAGGATTACGCCCCGCACGCCACCGAAACCGACGGCGTCGGCGCGGAACGCTACGCCGTCGCGGCCCGGCTTTCCCTTGGCGCGGACCTCGATCTCGCCGAGGCGTACGAATGGGGCTGGGCGGAACTTCAGCGCATCGAAACGGAAATCGCCGCCGAGGTCGCGAAAATCCAGCCCGGCGCGAGTGTGGCGGAAGTCCTCGCGCGACTGGACGAAGAGTGCGCAGTGGACGGTGAAGAGTCCTATTTGGACTGGCTGCGCCAGGCGCACGACCGTGCGCTGGACGCGGCGAACGAGCACTTCGACATCCCCGAACCGTTGCGCGCCTTGGACGTCGTCCTCGCGTACGGCTCCGCGTCGGGTTCGCCGTACTACACCGGGCCCGCCGAAGACGGCACCCGCCCCGGCCGCACCTGGTGGCCGCTAGGCGGACGCAAGCGCTTCGCAACCTGGTCGGAGCTGACGACGGTGTTCCACGAAGGCGCGCCCGGACATCATCTGCAGATCGGCGTCGCGGGCCTGGCCGGAGAGTCGGTAAGCCGCTACGCGCGCGTCCATTCGGTGAGCGGCCACGCGGAAGGCTGGGCGCTGTACGCCGAACGCCTCGCCGACGAACTGGGCTGGTTCTCCGAGCGCGGCACTCGCCTTGGCATGCTCGCCAGTTCCGCGCTCCGGGCCGCGCGCGTCGTGATCGACCTCGGCTCGCACCTCGACCTGCCGCTGCCGGACGGTTCCCGCTGGGACTTCGCCACCGCGTGCCGATTCCTGCACGAGCGCGGGCTGGCCGCGGAACACCGCGTGCACGCCGAAATCGTGCGGTACCTCGGCTGGCCGGGCCAGGCGATCTCGTACAAGATCGGCGAACGCGCGTGGTTGCAGGCGCGCGCCGAAGCCGCCGCCAAACCCGGATTCACGTTGCGCCAATGGCACCACGACGCGCTGGCCGTCGGGCCGGTCGGGCTCGAGGCGCTGCAGGACGCGCTGCGTTAAGCCTTGGCCTCGCAGTCCGCGCACATCCCCCACCACGTGACCTCGGCCTGGTCCACCCGGAAACCGGGCACCGGACCGGGTTCGAGGCACGGCGCGGCGCCGATCGCGCACGGCACGTCCTGGATCCGGCCGCAGCCGCGGCAGACCAGGTGGTGGTGGTTGTCGTGGGTCTCGAGTTCGAACCGCGCCGGCGAGCCCGCCGGTTCCAGCGGACGCAGCAGCCGGGCGCCGACTAGGTCGTCAAGCACGTTGTAAAGGCCCTGCCTGGACAACGCGCCGACGGCCCCGTCGGCGTCGAGCACCGTCGCGATCTCCGCGGCCGTGACGTGCGGGGTCCGCGCGACCGCGGCCAGCACCGCACGCCGCTGCGGCGTGTTGCGCAGGCCCTTGTCGCGCAGGCGCGCCCCGAACTCGTCCATGGCCCGGATGGTACCCCCAGACTTGACCGAATCAATTCTGGCGTGCAGTGGCTCACAGTCCCAGAGTTGACCCGATCTTACATTTGACTGGATCAACTTTGCGGACTACAAAGGAGGCGTGCTCACGACCTCCGCACCTCTCCCGTCCAGCGCCGACGCCGGCACCCGGCTCCGGCGCGCCGGCCTGCGCGTGACGACCGCCCGGCAGGTCGTGCTGGAAGTGCTGGCCGAAAACCCGCACGTGACCGTCGCGGAGCTGCTGCCGCTGGTCCGCGAACGGCTGTCGATGGCGTCCACGAGGGGCGTCCACGACGTGCTGACCACCGGCGTCACCGCCGGTCTCGTCCACCGCTTCGACCACGTCGGCGTCGCGCAACGCTACGAGCTGGCCGGCTTCGACCACCGGCACCTGCTCTGCCGGCAATGCGGCCGGCTCGAGGCAATCGACGGCGCGCCAACGGAATCCGCCGACGAAGCGGAGTCCGGCCTGTGCTCGCGGTGCGCTCCGGCCGAGTAACCCTCAGCGGAACGCGGCGATATTGCGGGCCACCCAGTCGGCGAAAGACCGCGGCTGGCGGCCGAGAACTCGCTCGACGTCCGGGCTGACCCGCAGTTCGGCCTCGTTCGGGGAGCTGAGGATGTCCAGCGTGTCGTCGGCGAGTTCGCCTGGCACGCTCTCGGTCATGAATGCCTTGGCCTCGGCACGGGTCAGCTCGTGGAACCGCACCGGCCTGCCGAGCGCGGCGGCCAGCACCTCGGCCTGCTGACGCGGCGTGATCACCTCCGGCCCGGTCAGCTCATACACGCCGCCGACGTGCCGGTCGTCCACCAGGCACGCGGCCGCGACCTCGCCGATGTCCGCCGGATCGACGATCGGCACCCCGGTGTCCCCGAACGGCGCGGCGACAATTCCTTGCGTACGAACGGATTCCGCCCACCCCAGCGCATTGGAGTCGAACCCACCGGGACGCAGAATGGCCCAGTCCAGACCGGACACCCGCAGCACGTCCTCCAGCTCGCGCATCGCGATCCGCGTCGTGCCGAACGGCCTGGTCGCCACGCCCAGCGACGACAGCAGAACCACTCGGCGAACCCCGGCGTCCGCGGCCTTCGCGATGAGCTCGGCCGGGCTGGCGCCGACGGCGTGCAAATCGCCGGACAGCAAGAGGAACAACGCTTTCGCCCCGGTCAGCGCGGGTTCGAGACTGGCTGGATCCGCCAGATCCGCCACCACATGGCGAGCACCGTCCGGCACCTCCGCGACCCGCCGCGACACCGCCGTCACCTGCTCGCCCGCGTCGATCAGCGCCCGCACCAACGGTCTGCCGATGTTTCCGGTCGCCCCGGTCACCACAATCATGAATCGCTCCTTCGGTAGGCGACCGACGCTAGGCCGAGTTGCTTACTCTTCGTAAGGACATACCTTTGGGTAAGCTCGATACGTGACAGGAAGCGCGCAGTTCACCCCGGCCGCCGCCGAGCCGCGTTATGAGGTGTTTCACACCGACTGCCCCGCGCGGGCCGTGATCGACCACGTGACCAGCCGGTGGGGCATCTGGATCCTCATCTCGTTGCGGGACAAGGAACTCCGGTTCTACGAACTGCGCGAGAGCATCCGGGGCATCAGCGAAAAGATGCTCGCCCAGTCCCTGCGAGCCCTGGTCGAAGACGGCCTCGTCTGGCGGCACGTCGAGCCGACCACGCCGCCTCAGGTCACCTACGGGCTCACCGAATTCGGCCAAGACGTCCGCGAACCGCTGGACGACCTTTTCGACCGGATCACCCAGCGCATGGGCCCGCGCTAGCCCATATGTCCTGGTCAGCGCGGCCATTACCGCAGAGGTAATTTACATACAGACTGCATGTATGTATCTTCGGCAGCATGAACGCACACGAAGAACTCGGCACTGCCCGGCACGTCAACCTCCCCCAAGGCGAGCTCCGGTACTTCGAACGCGGACGCGGCCGCCCAGTCGTCTTCGTCCACGGCGTACTCACCAACGCCCTGCTGTGGCGGAAGGTCACCCCCGCCGTCGCGGACGCTGGATTCCGTTGCCTGGCCCCAGATCTGCCATTGGGCGCGCACCCGGTCCCGATGCGCTCGGACGCCGACCTCAGCGCCCCCGGTCTCGCCACCCTGCTGGGCGACTTCCTGACCGCGCTGGACCTGGAAGACGTCATCCTGGTCGCCAACGACACCGGCGGCGCCATCACGCAACTGCTGCTCGCGCGGTACCCGGAACGAGTCGGGCGGGTCGTGCTCACGCCGTCGGACAGCTTCGAATACTTCTTCCCGCCGATCTTCCAGCCACTGCCGACCATCGCCCGCGTCCCCGGCTCGATGGCGGTGCTGGGCCAACTGCTGCGAATCAAAGCGCTGTACCGATTGCCGCTGCTGTTCGGCTGGGTCACGAAGCGCCCGCTGCCGCCGGACATCGCGCAGGAGTACCTGGGCAAGCTGCGGAAATCCCCTGGCCTGCGAAGGGATCTGCGCAAGTTCCTGCGCACCGTCGACTCAAAACACACCCTGGCCGCGGCCGAGAAACTGCGCCAATTCAAGCGTCCGGTACTGCTGGTGTGGCCGCCGGAGGAGAAGCTGTTCCCGATCAGCCTCGCCCACCGCCTGGCGGAGGTACTGCCGGACGCGGAGATCGTCGAGGTGCCGGACTCGTACACCTTCGTCTCGGAGGATCAGCCGGACGCTCTGGCCGGGCACATCACGCGCTTCGCCGCCGCCATGGCAGATTAGGTGCGTGCGACGTACCCAGCAAGAACGCTCCGACGCGACGCGAGCCGCACTGATCAAGGCCGCCCGTGACCTCTTCGGCGCGCGCGGCTACCACGACGTGCCAGCCGAAGAAATCACTCGCACGGCCGGCGTCACGCGGGGCGCGCTCTACCACCACTTCGGCGACAAACAAGGCCTGTTCCGGGCCGTGGTCGAGGTGCTGGAACGGGAGCTGACCGCCGAGGTCTCGGAAGTCCTCGATTCCGCGGCGGACCCGCTTTCCGGGCTTTCTTCCGCGCTGGGAGTGTTCCTGGATGCTTGTCTGCGCCCGGACGTCCGGCGGATCTCCCTGACCGACGCCCCCGCCGTGCTGGGCTGGGACGCCTGGCGTGATCTTGAGGCCGAGTACGGCTTGGGGCTGGTCGCGGAGAACCTCGCGGCCGCGCGGGAGGCCGGGTTGATCGTGGATACGCCGGTGGATGCTTTGGCGCAGCTGGTCTTGGCCGCGGTGATGGAGGCCGCGCGGATGATCGCCCATGCCGACGACCCGGCGCGCGTGCGGGGGGACGTGCAGCAGGTGTTTTCGGGGTGGTTGAGCGGGTTGTTGCTTCCTAGGTGAGGAGCCTGGACGTGTAACCGCTCGCTACCAGGTTCTCGAAGGCTCGCTCAACCTTTTTCGGAACGTCTTGGGGTATCGCGAATCCTCGCTGGGCGTAGACGCTGATCCGCTGGGTGTCGCCGACCAGCATGGTGATGACGCGGGCCACGTCGCCGATGCTTTGGAGGTACTCGTCCAATGGCAGCGGCTGGGAGGCGCACCGGACTTCGACCTCGGGCCAGAGCTTTTTGCACGTCGCGTAGGCGCGGCGTTGTTGGTAGGGGCGCGAGATCAGCGTGACTTCCTTGACCCCGATCCCCTGTGCTGCCAACAACTCTCGGCTTCGCTTGATGTTGTCGCCGGTGTTGCGGGCCGTTGGCTCGACCAGGATCGCGTCGTCGGGAACGCCTAGCTCCAACGCGTGCTCCCGGTAGTGCACGGCTTCGCCACGCGGGAATCGCTCCACGGTTGTCGGCGCGTTGGCTCCGGTGAAAAGGATCTTCGGGAAGTAGCCCTGGTGGTACAGCTTCGCGGCGTGGGTGGCGACGCCGAGGTCGTGGCTGCCGAGCCCGATGCCGACGTCCGTGGGGCGGAGGTCGTGGTGCAGGTCGTGGTAGTCCCAGAGCGTTTGGACGTCGGCGCGGAGCTGTTCCGGCAGGGTGGCCAAGCGCTCGGACATGCGGGGACTCCGGGTCAGTCAGGGATCTTGAACGTATAGGACCAGGAGAACCGGCTCGCCGCGTGAACACCACGCGCGAACTCCACGACCCGGCCGTCCGCGGTAAAGGTTCGGCGCTGCAGGACCATGACCGGTTCCCCAGCAAGGAGCTCCAGTGTCTCGATCTCGTCGGGCGTGGGCATGCGTGAGCAGACAGTCTCGCTGATCGTGTCCGGCTCGAGGCCCTGCAGCGTGAGGACCAGGAAGCCACCGCCTCGACCGGCTGGTCCCGGAGTGCCGTCGACGAGGCGGGTGCCCTCGACATCTTCCGGCCGATAGTAGCTGGAGAGAGTGTGTGTCGGTTGGCCTGCATCCTTGACCAGGCGCGCACGCTCGTAGACGGGCGAGCCGACGTCGATGCTCAAAGCTTCGGCGACCTCCGTGTCCGCCTCGATCCGCGAAACGGTCTGGGTCTGATCCGCGGGCTTCCACTCGCGACCGGACGCCTCGCGGTCGGCGATGAACGCCACCGCGTCGCCGTACTTCCACTTGCTCTTGGCGTAGCGATCGGCACCGAGGCGCTTCATCGGCGGGCGTGCGCGAACGACGGTTCCGCGGCGGCGGATCGGTGTGACCAGCCCTTCGGCCTCCAGGAGACCGACAGCTTTGCGGACGGTGTTGACGTTGACGCCGTACTCCGCGGCCAGCTCCTCCTGCTTCGGCAACGTCGAGTCCGGGGCATAGTCGCCTCGCCGGATCGCGTCGCGCAGGATCGCGGCCAGGTCGCGGTACCCAATGCCCACGTCGTCCTCCTCCGTCGGCGATAACGCTAGCGGTATCAGCACCTCCCGACCTACCAGACTAGATAGAGGTAGTCCTATTGACAACGTCCTCAGGGAAGCCTTCAATAGGACTACCTCTAATCCGGCGAGCGGTCCCCGGGGTTCCAGAACTCAGACATGCCAGCGGAAAGGCATCCACGATGGCGGCCAAAGCTGAACCAGCAACACTGCACGACGCGCACGCCTCCGCGACAACCCGACGGCCCGCGGCGGACGCGACCCGTTCCGACTGGGCGGGGTTCCACCTCACGAACGCGCGGATGTACCGAGCTGTCGCGGACTATGACCGCTGGCATCATCACGAAGCCCTGCACTGGGCTGACTATGAAGAGCGTCAGGCTGCGCTGTTCTCCCCGCCGCCCGAAGAGGCCAAGAGCGAACAGAGTTAGTCCACATTAGACACCGATGTCCACTGAGCTACGACTGCTGCTCAAAGCCGGATCGACTTCTGGTTCATGAACTCCTCAATCCCCGACGGCCCCAACTCCCGCCCCATCCCGGACCGTTTGATCCCGCCAAAGGGCAAATCCGCCTGCGACCCGCCGGACTTGTTGAAATACACCATCCCCGCCTCCAGCCGATCCGCCGCGCGACGCATCCGAACCGGATCCGTCCCGAAAACCGCCGCGCCCAAACCGAACGGCGAGTCATTGGCGATCTCAATAGCATGATCATCCGAATCAGCCGGGAACAAGATCGCCACCGGCCCGAAGATCTCCTCCCGGTAAGCGTCCATCTCCGGCGTGACATCAGTCAGCACAGTCGCATCCAGATAAGCCCCCTCACCACGCCGTCCACCCGTCCGCAACGTCGCGCCTTGCTCCACCGCGCGAGCCACCTGACCAGCCACCTCGTCAGCGGCAGCGACGGAAGCCAGCGGAGGCAGCTTGGCAGCCGGGTCCGAGGGATCCCCCGGGACGTAATAGTCCGCGACCCGCTTGGTGAAGCGGTCCACGAATTCCTCATAAAGGTCAGACTGGACAATGATCCGCTTAGGCGCATTACAGGACTGCCCGCAGTTACGCATCCGCGCAGTCGCCACAGCCTGCACCGTTTCGTCCAAATCCGCGGTGTCGAGCACCAGCAACGGATCCGCACCGCCCAGTTCCAGCACGCATCGCTTCAGGTTCCGGCCCGCTTCGGCCGCCACGGAGATACCGGCCTGTTCGCTGCCCGTCAGGGAAACGCCTTGAATCCGCGGATCGGCAAGGATCGACGGAACCTGACGGCTCGAAGCGAAGACGTTTACGTAAGCATCATCCGGAACGCCCGCTTCGTGCAGAATCGCCTCGATCGCCAGCGCTGAACGCGGGCAGATCGACGCGTGCTTGAGCAGGATCGTGTTGCCCAGCACCAGATTCGGCGCGACGAACCGGGCTACCTGGTAGCACGGGAAGTTCCACGGCATCACGCCCAGCAGCGCGCCGATCGGTTCCTTGCGGATCACCGCGGAACCGCCGCGGATGGCGAGCGGCTGGTCGGCGATCAGGTCCGGGCCGCGCTCCGCGTAGTAACGGAAGATGTCCACGACGATCCCGACCTCGCCGCGGCCCTCGTTGACGCGCTTGCCCATCTCCACCGTCATGATGGCGGCCAACTCGTCCGCGCGCTGCTCGAAAAGGTCCGCGGCGCGGGAGACGATCGCTGCCCGTTCCGCCACCGGACGGTCTCGCCAGCTGCGATATCCGTGGCCGACGCGTTCAATCGCCGCGCGAACCTCCGCGTCGGTCGCGTTCTCGATTTCCTCGATCAGCTGGCCCGTTGCCGGGTCGGTCACCGTGTACATCGCGGTCTCCCTACGGTCGGCATCCTCGGCGACATACTATTGCATACAGTATCCCGTGTATAGATGACACAGGGTAGCCGATTCTTGACCGAGCGCGGGCGGCCGAGTATGGTCTAGACCACAAATCTCCCCACCCCCACCGCCCGCGTTCCACCCCACCGCGGGTTCGTCGGTCGTGCCGTGGCTCGTCCGGCCGCCCTCCGGCGCGGGAGCGGGCCCGGCTTCGAAGGAGCCACCATGCCCCGCAAACGCACGATGCTCGCCGCTCTCGGCGGCGCGGTCCTCGCTCCGGTGCTGATGCTGATCGGCCCCGGCATCGCCAGCGCGCACGGGTACGTCAACTCCCCGCAGAGCAGGCAGGCCCAATGCGCGGACGGAACGGTGTCCTGCGGCGACATCAAATGGGAACCGCAGAGCGTCGAAGGGCCCAAGGGCCTGCAGAGCTGCAGCGGCGGCAACGACCGGTTCGCCGACCTCGACGACGACAGCAAGGGCTGGAAGGTCACCCAGGTCGGCACCCAGGTCACCTTCACCTGGGTGTTCACCGCGCGCCACCGCACCAGCGACTACGAGTACTTCATCGGCGGCACCCAGGTCGCGAGCTTCAGCGGCAACGACCAGGCCCCGCCGGAAACCGTTTCGCACCAGGTCGACCTGAGCGGCTACACCGGACAGCAGAAGGTGCTCGCGGTGTGGAACATCGCCGACACCGGCAACGCGTTCTACGCCTGCATCGACTTGAACGTTTCCTGACCGCGCGAATGCCGGGCAGCCGGGCGGAATCCCGCTCCGGCTGCCCGGTGTTTCATCCGACGAAGGCCTCGGCGACGGCGAGGCTGTCTTCGTACACGTGATACCGCGTGATCAATCCGCCTGCGACGGTCAGGCACACCGCGAAGCTCGTCGCGAAATGCTTGCCGGTCAGCTTCACCGTCTGGGCACTCGTCCCGGCGAGCACCGCGTCCGGGCCGTCGATCAGGATTCGGTCGACCCGAACTTCTTCGGGGGCACAAGCGATTCCGAGCGTCCGGAAGTGGTCCGCGACGTCCGCCCGGGTGGAGCGAGGGCGGATCCACGGCACCGCGGGATGCTCCGGTTCCGGCCAGCTGACCCACCAGTCGACCGCTTCCGCGAAAAGCTCCGCGATCCGGTCCGGATCGCCCTGCGTCACCCGGCGTACGAATTCGTCCGCCGTCGCCCGAGCGTCCGCAAACGCGGGACGCGGCGGTTCGGCGAACTGGAAGTCGCGGCGGATGCGGCCGTCCTCGCCGAATTCAGCCACGACAAACCCGGTCCAGGCAACGTCCCCGCCCGCCGCGGGGGCCATGTAGGTGTTGAACCGGACCATCCCGTGATGGCCCACCGCGTCTCCGGCGGACCGGAACACAAATCCCGCCCCGCCAACGAATTCCTCGAAAGCCTCGCCCACCCGGCGCTCAAGAGCCTGATGACCTCGATGCTCCGCGGACTCCGTGAACTGCACCCCGTCCTCGGCCCACAACGAGGTGATCGCCTCGCGCCGGGCGGCCGGGTCGGATTCGTTCCACACTGCGACATACCGGTCGGCGAACGCGCCGGCGTCAATCTCGTGATCCATGCCCGGACGCTAACCGCGCTCCACTGACATCCTGTGTCAGCGAAGCGCGGCGCTCTTCTTGCCGACCAGAAACCACAGCACCGGCCCGAGGAACGGCGCGCAGAACGCGAAGACCACCCACACGAACTTCATCACGAAGCCGAGCGGACTGCCGAGCACGCTCACCAACGCGCCGAGAAACAGCAGAACCGGAAACGCCACCAGTGCCACTATCCCGGCGACGGCGGCGAACTGCAGGCCTTGATGGACAGTGTCGGCCAGGACGGCGGTCATCAGTCAGTTTCCTCTCGCACAGCGGGCTGAGGTCCATTGTGCGAGCCGAACCGCCTGGCCCGGATCGGCTTGACGGCTCGATCCGGGTACCGCTTAAGTCGTACGCGCGTCCACTATGGACATTAGGCTCCGAACAGCTCGAGCAAGGCCGCCGGTGCGTCAGGGCGGAAACAGCTGTCGAGACTTTGCGCCGACTCCGTCGCGGATTTCGCGCTCCGCGGGAACAACGCCGCCTCGTATTCGGCCAGTGCGCGTTCGACGTCGTCCGGGTGCCGGGCCAGTGCGAGCCCCAACTCGGCACCGTCGAGCATGGCGAGGTTCGCGCCCTCCCCCGCGAACGGTGACATCAGGTGCGCGGCATCGCCGACCAGCGTGACGCCGGGCACCCGCGCCCACGAATGCTCGACGGGGAGCGCGTGGATCAGCCGCGGGACCAGGTCGCCGTCCGCGTCCGTGACCAGGGCGCGGAGCTGGTCAGACCAGCCGTCGAAGTGACTCAGCACGGCGGCCTTGGCGGCGTCGCGATCGGTGAAGTCGATCGACGCGACCCAGGTTTCCGGGACACGCACGGCGGCGTAGACGTGCAGGCTGCCGTCCGGTTCGCGGTGCGCGAGGAAGCCTTTGTCCTCGCCGAGCGCGAAACTCATGCCGCCGCCGAGGAGAGCTGCTGCCTCTAGGTGCCGGGAGTCGGCGTCGAGGAGGTCGATCTCGACGAAGGAGATGCCGGTGTAGGCCGGTTTTTCCGGCGAGACCAGCGGGCGGATCCGCGACCAGGCACCGTCGGCCCCGATGAGCACGTCCGTGGTGAGCGACGTGCCGTCGGCGAGAGTGAGGCGATGCCGCCCGTCAGGCAGCGGCTCCGCGGCGGTGACCTTCGTGCCCCAGCGGACGGTGCCTTCCGGCAGCGAATTGAGGAGGAGGTCGCGCAGGGCTCCACGGTCGATCTCCGGACGCCCGCCACTGCCGTCGTCCGCCTCAGAGAACAAGAGGGCAGCGGTTCGGTCGTAGACGCGCGTCTCCTGGCCGCCTGAGTGGACCAGGGCGCGGAATTCCTCGTGCAGACCGGCGGCACGGAGGGCGACCTGGCCGGAGTCGTCGTGGATGTCGAGCATGCCGCCCTGCGCGCGGGCGGACGGAGAGGCGTCGAGGTCGAGGACGATGGCTTCGACGCCGTGGACGTGCAGGACGCGGGCGAGGCTGAGACCGCCGAGGCCGGCGCCGACGATGGTGATGGTCATGAGGTGCTCCGTTTCTTCTTCGCGGGCGACTGGCTTGAGCTTAACGAACATGTTCGTTACGAACAAGTTCGTTGCGGAGTGACGCCGGTCAACTGTCTCCCTCGTTCGCCGGCAGGCGGGCAGGCGGGCAGGCGGGCAGGCGGGCAGGCGGGCAGGCGGGCAGGCGGGCAGGCGGGCAGGCGGGCAGGCGGGCAGGCGGGCAGGCGGGCAGAGGATGATTCAGCCGAGGAACAGCTTCGGAGCACCGGGCCCGGCGGCGAATGCACAACGATTCGCCAAGCGACGCAACCTGATCGAGGTTCGGCCGTCGCCGGCTACCCGAGCCGACCAAGCGGTCACTCGATTGGTGGCGACCCAGATCACCTTATGGGGCCGGAACATTCGCGCGGCTGGCGCGTTGTACAGGGTGTCGGTACGGAGGTGCCCCCGGGCCTCACCTTCTGCCTTCCAGGAATACCGGTTCGGCCGGAGCCTGGTCGTGCCACTCGCCGCGAGGCGGCCCCCGTACCGGCGCAGAACTACCCGCTCCGCGCGACTGCTCCCCCCAGGCGCGGAACGGGATCCGGTGCTCCTGCTCCCGCCGGCCGGTAACCCCCAGCCGGTCCGGAGGAGAGCGGGAGCACACCCCCGGCTGCGGGAATGTTCTTGGCCCGCAACGAGTTTTACTGAATAGCGGCAGCACTGACAACATAGCCGAGCCCGCCGGTCAGCCGTCGGTGCACGGGCGGTCCGGGTGGGACTGTCCGCGCCGAACACACCGGTTTCTCCCAGCCACCCCGTTTCTCCAGCCACCCCGTCCGTTGCGGCATCTCCCCCAGTGCCCCGCGCGGACGGGGATCCCGCGCCCCCGCTCCGGCTCCCGCAAGCCGGAAGCGCGGGGCGCTCAGACCACCTCGCTCGCCGCGCCACCCCTCCCCCACGGTCGCGCGAGCGGGGACATGTGCCCGCCCGGCCGCCGGATCCCGACCGAACCGGCCGGGGCGGGCACCCCCAGCAGGCCAGCCGAGGCTGGTCCGTCGACACACGCCAGTTCGGTGCAGACGAGCCGAGGCAGCTCGGCGAGCCAGCCGATGCAGTCCAACCGACGCGGCTCAGTCGACGCGGCCAGCCGCAGCAGAGCTGCAGAGCAGCAGAGCTGCAGAGCAGCAGAGCTGCAGAGCAGCAGAGCAGCAGAGCAGCAAGCCAGTCAGCGCAAGCCAGCCGACACAGCACAGAAAGCCGACCGGGCAGGCCAACCGACGCGGCTCAGTCGGCGCGGCCAGCCGCTGCAGAGCTGCAGAGCTGCAGACCAGCAAGCCAGTCAGCGCAACCCAGCCAGTGCACGCCAGCCGACACAGCACAGCAAGCCAACCGACGCAGTCCAACCGACGCGGCCCAGTCGACGCAGGCCAGCCGCAGCACAGCAGCCGCTCCGGACCAGTCGACGCGAGCCTGCCGCTGCGGACCAGTCGACGCGGCTCAGTCGACGCAAGCCTGCTGCTGCGGACTAGTCGGCAGTCGGCTCAGACCAGTCCATGCAGGTCCGTCGAAGCAGCTCACCAGCTCAGCCGACGCAGCTCAGTCGATCCACTCGCGGGCGTCGCGCAGCAACCCGAGCATCCCGGAGACCAGCCGCATCTGGTCCACCGTTCTGATGTCCGCCTCGAGCAGCTTCGGCGAGCACACCAGGACCGCGACGGACTGCGCGCGTGAGAGAGCGACATTCAACCGATTGCGGGACAACAAGAAATCAAGGCCTCGTGGCAAGTCTACCGCCGAAGAGGACGTCATTGTCGTCACCACAACGGGTGCTTCTTGCCCTTGGAACCGGTCCACGGTGCCGACCCGGACGTCGCCGAAACCAGCGTCGGACAGTGCACGCGTCACCACTCGCGCCTGCAAGTTATACGGGGCCACGACAAGGAAATCGGCGTCAGTGAGCGGTCGGCCTTCCCACGAACGGCCGTGCAACGACTTGATCACCGAGACGACTTCCTCGGCTTCCTCCACCGAACGCGTTGTATTCCCGCTGTGCTCGACCGTCGCCAGATAGAGACCCGACGGGAAGCCGTCGATCGAACGTTCCGCGCTGGGATGCGAGTGCAGCAAACCGGCGTACGACAGGTTCGAGACCGGCGCGCACACCGCGGGATGCATGCGGCGCGTCAGGTCGAGGAAATATCCGAGTTCCGGCGGGATGATGTCCGCGTCGCCAATCAAGTGGCCCAGCGCGGACGCCTCCGCGCCTGCCGGATGCGTGCCTTGCACCACCTGCGGCAGCTGCTGCGGATCCCCCAGCAGCACCACGTTTTTCGCGCACATCGACACCGCCAGCGCGTCCGCGAGGGCGAACTGACCGGCTTCGTCGATCACCAGGACGTCGAAGGGTTCCTCGCGCACAGCGGCGTTGGCGAAGGTCCATGCAGTGCCGCCGACCAGGTGACCGGTGTCGTGTTCTCCACGCCAGCGTACCAGCGCGTTGTTGTTTTTCGGTTGCTCCCAAGGCAATTCCGGGTCCGGCGTCCGCTTCGCGCGCTTGGCGCAGGCCATCTCCGGCGCGTTCTCCATGGCCGCCGAGAGCACGTTCTCGACCGCTTTGTGGCTGTTCGACGTGACGCCGACCGTCCGGCCGGAACGCACCAGATGTGCGATGAGTTTCCCGGCCAGGTAAGTCTTTCCAGCTCCGGGCGGACCCTGGACGGCGAGGACGGAACCGTCGAGCTGATCGACCGCGGTGATCACCGTGGCGACCAGATCTTCCCCCGGTTCGGGCAAACCGCCGCGCAACCGGGGGATTCGGCGGAGCAGGTCGACGCCGGGGTGTGACGGCAACGCAGGCAGAGTTTCCCCTACCAGCCGGGCGAGATCGGCTACCGCCTCGTCTTTCGGCGACGGACGGACGGGGCTGCCCGGCAGGACCGCCGCGGGAAGGTCGTTGGACGTCCGATCCGGAGCGCTGCTCTCTTCCAGGGTCACTTCGACCGCCGTCGCGGACACGACTTTCGCGTCGCGAGCGTCGGCGCCGTAACGCAATCGCACGTCGTCACCGGGCGCGAAGGGATGCGGCCGGTCCGGGTCGCACCGCACGGTCAGCGTGCGTTTCGCGGTGCGCAACCGGCCGGACGGCGGCACCCACTCGCCCGCTGTCACCGACACCGGGACCGCGCAGGTCGTGTCCACTTCGAGGTCGCTGAGCGGGGCGGCCAGCTGCCGGAAGAACTCCCACCACGCCGGGTTCGTCTCGCGCCGGTGATAGCCGACGGAGGCCGCCAGCAGGGCGCGGGCGTGGTCGTCGGGGGTGAAATCCGCGGGGTCCTCGGGGAGGCCTTCCAGGAGCGGGTCGACCAAAGCCGCCATGGCGGCGGCTCGTTCGGCCCGGCGCTGAGCGGCTTCCTCTTCTTCGGTGCGGCGCAGGAGAGCGTCCACTTCGGACTCGGGGTCCGGTTCGGCCAGGTCGATTCCGGCTTCGGTGCGCACACGGTGGAGGAATTCGTGCAGGCGCAAGGTGGAGACGCAGTCGTACTCGTTGTAGTCCGCGATGCCGCGCAGGATTTCGTCGGCCTGCTCGGTGTTTCCCGCGGAGGAGAGCGTCAGGTAGTCCTCGTACGCCTCGATGCTCGACGCCGCCGTTTTTACCTCGCCGTCGCGAGCTTCGGGCATGTACAGTGGTTCTAAATACTTGATCGAATACGACCGCTGTCCTACCCGCAAAGCCTTGCGCACCACGGCATACAGGTCGATCATCGCGCCGCTGCGCAGCAGCTCGTCCACGGCTTCCTCCCGCGTGCCGTGGACGGCGGCGAGCCGCTTGATCGCCGTGACCTCGTACGGCGCGTAGTGGTAGACGTGCGCGTCGGGGTGTTCCGCGAGCCGCGCGGTGGCGAAGTCGATGAACTCCTCGAACGCTCGTTTCTCCTGCGCGCGCGAGTGCGCCCAGAACGGGGTGAAGCGCTCGTCCGGGGTGACCGCGCCGAAGAGGTACTCCAGGCCGGTGCCGGCCAGAGCGTACGGGTCGCCTTCCATGTCGAAGAAGACGTCGCCGGGGCTGGCTTCGGGCAGTTCGGCGAGCGCGTCCGGGGCGATGATTTCGTAGGCCAGCTCGCCGGTTTCGTCCTGGCAGACCTGGATCGCGGCCTGCGCGCGCAACGAGGCGAACGTGCCCTCGGACATGTCGCGCGGACGGTCGGCGGGTTGCGAGCCGGCGAGCGCGTCGATGGTGCCGAGCCCGGCGGTCACCAGCTTGCGCCGCTGCTCGCTGCGCATTCCGGCGACCAGTGACAGGTCCCGGTCGGCCTCGCGCGCGGACGAACAGTGATCGGCGAACGCACACCCGGTGCACGCCGGACGCTCGTCGGCCCAGACCCGGTCCGGCAACTGCGGCGGACGGTCCTGCAACCGGTCGCGGAGGCGGTCCACGAGCGGGAGGAAGTCGTCGACGCGGAGGCTGCGCGTGCTGCCGTCGCCGAGCAGCAGGTGCATCTCCGGCCCAGTGGGCCAGCCGCCGCGGCGCAGAGCGTCGGCGTACGCGGTGAGCTGCACGACCGCGGACGGCTTGGCGTGCCGGGCGAGTTTCGTGTCGTAGACCTCGTAGCGGCCTTGGTCGTCGCGCAGGAGGAAATCGGCGCGTCCGGAGAACTCGCCGTCGTGGAACACCGCCTGGTAGACGACCGGCGCTCCCGCGCGCAACGCTTCCTCGGTGGCCTTCGCCGCGACGACCGGATCGTGCTCCTCGATCTCGACGACCTGCGTCCGCTCGCCGCGCAACCGGCTCAGCGTGGCCGCCTCGTGCGCGCGCCCGTGCTTCACCGCCAGCCGATCGGGTGCGGAACTGAGTCGTGGCGCGCCGGGTATCCCCGCCGCCAATGCCTGCTTGAGGATGCTCCGGTGCTCGCATTCGAGCAGGTCAGCGAGATCAGACGGCGTGTACATCGCCCGGCAGTCTGTCACGCGCGATGGCGGCCTCTTGCGAGGCGGGTGGCGACACGCCGCCCGGAATTGTCGGTGGTGGGTGGGATGATCTTGGGGTGGTCAGGAGCGGGAGCTGAGAAGGGCGGAGGTGAGTGCTGGAGCGGAGGTTGTGGAGAGATGAGAGTGGGCTGGGGCGCTGGTGGTCTGAGGTGGTGTGGTTGGTCGCAGTTGCTGCGGTTGGTTGAGGTGCTGCGGTTGGTTTGAGGCGGCGCGGTTGGCGTGAGGTGCTGCGGTTGGCTTGAGCGGCGCGGTTGGCTTGAGCGGCGCGATTAGACGGACGTGGTGCGGTTGGCCTCATGTGGTGCTGTTGATCGGAGGTGGCTCTCGTTTGGAGTCTGTGCTGAGTAGCTCTTGGTGATCCGCGAGGTGGCGGGTTGGTCGTGTCGTTCGGCGGGGTGCACACCGTCCGGGCGAACTCGGCAGGCGACTCGCGATTCGCTACGGTACGGAACTTCCTAGCCACTGACCGGAACTGCCTAGCCACCGAGAGGTCTGGCCACGGCGAGGTCTGGCCACTAAAAGGCCTGGCCACCGCGCGGGCACCGACAGCGCCCCGCGCAGCGGCGGCACGCTCCGCGTGCGAGACCAGTCACGCCGACCGCCGCGATCAGGGCATCGTTCGCGTCCATCGGAACCGCTCCAGAGCCAAGGCCCACGAGCCGTGACATACCTCGGCCAGCGCGAACCTGGGCGTGAGGCTTGTGGAAACCATGGAAACCGTGGAACCCACTGGTGGGCGGCGTGGTCGGTCATGTGTTGCGTGAGGTGCGCGCCACCCCAACGGCCTCGGCGGGGCGGCGCGCCATCCGCTACGGCGTCGGCGGGGCGGCGCGCCATCCGCTACGGCGTCGGGCGGCTGAGCAATCGCTCGAGCCAGGACTCGCGTGCCGCGACGCATGCCTTGGCCAGAGCGGATTGCGGGGCCAGGTCGTGGAAGCCGTGGAATGCGCCGCCCCAGACGTGGAGTTCTGCCTCGCCTCCGGAGGCCCAGATGGCGGTTGCGAAGGCTACGTCTTCGTCGCGGAAGACCTCTGCCGCGCCGACGTCGATGAAGGTTGGCGGGAGGCCGCTCAGGTCGGTCGCGCGGGCGGCTGCTGCGTAGGGCGAGACGTCGGCGGTTCCGCGGCGGTCGCCTAGGACTGCTGTCCACGCGGTCAGGTTGCTGGTGCGGTCCCAGACACCGGTGCCGTCGTACTGGCGGGACGACACTGTCTCGTTGCGGTCGTCGATCATCGGGCACTGCAGCAGCAGTCCTAGCAGCGGCGGGCCGTTGCGGTCGCGTGCCAGCAGCGCGGTTCCGGCGGCGAGGCCTCCTCCGCCGCTGCCGCCGAACATGACCAGGCGGTCAGCGGCGAAGCGCAGAGTCTCGGCGTTGGCGGCCATCCATTGCAGACCCGCATAGCAATCCTCGACGGGTACTGGGTCGGGATGCTCTGGGGCCAGCCGGTATTCGACGGTGACGGCGACTGCGTCGTGCTTCAACACCCAGTCGATCAGCGGGCCTGCCGCGGCGAAGCGGTCTCCCATGACCATTCCGCCGCCGTGGAGGTGGTAGATGCCGACGCCCGGAGTGTCGTGGTCCACGTGCGCGAGGACGGAGACCTCGATTTCCGCGCCGCCGTAGCCGGGGATCGTGTGGTGGGTGCAGCGGACTGGGCGGTCGGCGATTTGTTCTTCGATGGCGGGGAAAGGGAGGGCCCGGTAGTGCGGCAGCTGGTCTGCTGTCATGCCGACCGGTACGCCGCCGTCGAGGGTCGGCAGGACTTTGGCCAGTTCTGGATCGAACGGGGGACGCGGCATTTCCTGCGTCATGAGTGCTCCTGAGCGTCATCGATCCCCTCGCCGCCGAACCGACGAACCGGCGCACGGCTGAGCGCACGCGACGGAGCGCGCGAGGAGAGAGGGTGGTGGGAAAGAGTTGCTGCCAGGGCACTCGCCGGCCGGTACGCCGCCGAGAACCCGGCGGCTAGCCTCTGTCCACCTCGATGAGCATGCCGCGAGTTTACCCGACGCCAGGGCATCCCGCGCTGAATTTCTCGGGGACCGCGCTCGAACCCGGTGTCGGGTAAGGACTTTGGGGAGACTCCAGGCGGGACAAGTCTCGACGAGTGCAGAATGGGCGGTCGTGACGGTCATCCTTTCCCTGCCCCGAAGCGAATCCGAGGCAGCCTTGCAGCTGCGGCCGTGGCGGTCGGAGGATCGGCAGGCGCTGGTCGACGCGCATCGCGATCCGCTGTTGCGCCGTCGGTTGATGGCTCCTCTCACTGATGATGGCGATGCCCGGCGGTGGTTGGACGCGCAGGCGTCCGGCTGGGAGACCGCGACTCAGTTCAGTTTCGCGGTGGTGGCTGACGACGACATGCCGCTCGGGCACGTCGTCGTGAAGGTTCGGGATGCTGGGGCCGCTGAGGTCGGGTACTGGACTGCCGCCCAGGCTCGGGGTCGTGGAATCGCTGCTCGGGCGTTGGAAACTACGTCAAGGTGGGCGCTCGGTACGCAGCGGTTCGTTTCGTTGAGCCGTCTCGACTTGCTGCATGCCGAGGACAATCCGGCATCCTGTCGGGTCGCGGAGAAGTGCGGCTACGTCCTCGACGGGCTGCTGCCGCCCGCGCCGCCGGACTTTCCGGTCAGCGGGCATCGGCACGTGCGGACCTCGGGAGGTTGAGTGCCGGTCGGAGCCGTCAAGTGCCTCGGCGCTGCCAGCCGCAGCCGTCGAAGGCCTCTCGACGGCGAGCCGGTCGCGGCGGTGGGCTGAGCAAGCAAGTGGAGGCCGTCTCGTTGATGGACGCCAGGGGCTCGCACCCGTTCCGCTGGTCTCCTTCGACGCACCGTCCCTGCCGACGGCTTGAAGCACCGCCGCCCCATCCGCCACGCGCGAACCCACCCCGGCGGGCTTCCTCCGATGCACCGGACGAAGCCGAGGAGTCGCTAGCCGCGCGCCTCTAACCAGGCGACGACGGCTCGGACGAAACCGTCGACGTTCGACAGGGGTTTGCCTGCGAAGACCGCGTGCAGGTGTTCGACCCCGATCAGGTCGTTCCAGGCCCACGCCCGTTGGCAGGTTTCCTCGTCGGCGGCGCCCCGGAGGACGTCCCAGCCGTGCCAGGTCGCGGCTAGTGCTGCGTCTACGGCTGGGTCCGCCAGGATCGCCAGGTCCCAGTCGAGGACACCGGTGAGCTTGCCATCGGCGTCGAAGTGGACGTTGCTGCCTCCGAGGTCTCCGTGGACGAGTCTGGCGGGTGCCTCGTCCAGGGCCAGGAGCGTGTCCAGTCGCTGCTGGACTCCGCGCCGCCACTGTGCTGGCAGGCGCGGGATGACGTCCTCCACGATCTCCGCCCAGCCCAGGCCGTTGGCATATTTGCGCGGGCGGTGGAGGACGGCTTCGAGGTCCGGTGAGATCTCAACCTCTCGCAGTTCCGTCAGCAGCTGGCCGAACGCCGCCGGGTCGCCGACGCCTTCCGGTAGGCCCTTGCCGTCGATCCAGGAGACTGCGACGGCTGCGCGGTCTCCGAACATGGTCACTGGAGTCAGCGGCTCTGGCACGGCGAAGCGCAGTCCGGCCGCGGCGATGGCGCGGAGGATCTCGACTCGGCGTGGTAGTTCGGCGGCGGCGTCTGGGCGCTTGGCGATTCGCACGGCGGCGACGCCTGGGAGCAGCACGACGTGGTGCATGTTTCCCTGCGCGGCCAGTCGGGCGGGGCCAGCGGCGAAGCCGGGTACGAGTGTTTCGGCGATTTCCAGCAGGTCGGCGGGGACCGGGTGCGGCATTCCGCGAGTCTGCCGGACTCGGCCACCGCTCAGCGTCGCAGGTGTCTCACCGTCGGGGAGGCAGCGGCACCACGTCCAGGTCCCGGGCCACGTGGATCTCTCCGTCGAACACCTTCGCGGCCTCGTCGCGGAACCGGTCCGCCTCCTCATACGGGTAGCGCTGCGAGAAGTGCGTCAGCAGCAGCTCCCGGGCACCCGACTCCGCCGCTAGCCGGCCGGCGTCGGTGCTGGTCAGGTGGCCGTAGCGGTAGGCCAGGTCGGCGTCGTCGGCGCGGAAGGTCGATTCGGCGATCAGGAGGTCCGCTTCTTGCGAGCAGGCGAACGCGCCGGCGCACAGGCGGGTGTCCATCACGAACGCGACCACCTGGCCCCGGCGTGGCACGCTTACGTCTTCCAGGCGGACCACGCCGTCGGCTGTCTCGAAAACACCGTCGGCCTGGAGTTTTCGTACTGCCGGGCCTTGTACGCCTGCTGCGGCTAGGGCGTCCGGCAGCATCCGGATTCCGTCTGGTTCGGCGTAGCGGTAGCCGAAGCAGTCGATGCGGTGTTCCAGCGGGTACGCCGACAGGGCACCGCCCAGCGGGCCCGGCGCCGAGATCGGCAGCGGGACCAGTTCGGCGCGTTCGTGGAACGACGTCGAGTGCCGCAGGCGGTCGAAGTACTCCTGGCCGGACGCTGGGTAGTGGCAGCGCACGGGGTGCGCGACGCCGTCCAGCGACAGCCGTTGGATGATGCCCGCCAGGCCGAGGCTGTGGTCGCCGTGGAAGTGGGTGACGCACAGGTGCGTGAGTTCGCTCGCCGTCGCGCCGGCGTACATCATCTGCCGCTGGGTGCCTTCGCCCGGATCGAAGAGGACGCCGTCGGTGTCGAAGCGCAGCAGGTAGCCGTTGTGGTTGCGGTGCCTGGTCGGCGTCTGGCTCGCCGAGCCGAGCACCACTAGCTCGCGTCGGGACATGACGATCATCTTCGCGCCACGCCCGGGCCCGGCGCCACCGAAATGAACTCCGCGGAAACAGCGGCGGCCGTCCGGGAGGAAATTCCCCGGACGGCCGCGCGCCGCGAACAATTGCCGTTTGAATTCGTTCGATCACTTTCCGCGAATTCGATCTTCACCCGGCCTCGGGAATTGCCAGCGTTTCCCGATACCAGTTCCGGGACTGAGCCATTCGGACGCCGAGTCCCGGCCCGGGAGAAACTCCGGTGGTCTCCCAGACCTTTTCGCTGGCATACCAATGGTCCCGGGTGAGCAGCGACCGCTGGTGCTCGCTGAGCCACGGCGTGCGGGCCCGATGCTCGGCGAGCGGCCGGTCGTGGCTGGGAATCGGCAGGTCAAGCACGGTGCAGACGGCTTCGAGCAGCTCGCGCATCCGCACCGGTTCCGGGTCGGCCACATGGAACACCTCGCCGGGGCGGCCCAGTGCCGGGTCCAGTGCGAAGGCGCTGAGCACGGCAGCGAGATCCCAGGACGAGACCACTGATGTCCGGGACCTGCCGCCGTCGGCCCACGCCGGCACCGCGCGCAGCCACTTCGCCAGCGTCGGGACCACGTGCCGGTCGCCGTCGCCGTACACCAGGTGCGGCCGCAGAACGATCCCGCCCGCGGCGCGGACCTGCTGTTCCCCGGCCAGCCTGGTGCGGCTGGTGGCCGAGGCGGGCCCGAGGTCGAGCGTGTCCTCGGGCGCGCCTCGATGCTCGCCGTCGCGGTAAACCGCACAGGTGCTCAGGTAGACGATCCGGCGCGTGCCCGCCCGTCGCGCTTCCGCGAGGAGCCGGGCCGTGCCGCGATCGTTGACCTGCGCGCATTCCTCTTCGGTGCCGCCGATCCGGGACGCGGCGTGCACGAGCGTCGCAACGCCCGTGCACGCCCCGGCCAGCCCGGCAGCGTCGGTGAGATCGCCTTCGTGGATCCGCGCGCCGGATCGCGTGATCCATTCCGGCACCGCACCGCGCGCCAGCACCCGGACCGCGGCGCCGCGAGCGAGCAACGCCCGCAGCACCGCCGATCCGATGAACCCGGTCGCTCCGGTGACGAGGATTTCCCCGGTCGTACTGTCCGCCCCCAGGCCGGCAGTCATGACCTGCGCATCGCCAGGGTGCCGCTCGCCACGGGACGGCCCTTCTGCTCCGCCGCCACCCGCACCAGACGGGCCCCGTCCGCGTCGACGCCGATTTCTTCCGCCGTCAGCAGGCATTCCGAGTCGAACTCGACGTAGACGGAGAAATCGAAGTCCGTGCGCAACGGCAGTGCGTACGGGTCGCCGAGCGTCAGCAACGCCGCCTGCCGCGCGCCTTCCAGCAGCACCATGCCCGGGACGTGGTCCACCGAGTGGTCGAACAGGACCGGGTGGTCCGGGTCGAACTGCAGGGACCAGGTGCCGGGCTCCGCGGTCTCGGCGACCAGCACGTCTTCCTTGCGTTCCCGGCCGACGAGCACCGGTTCCACCGTGGGCAACGCGATGGCCTGGAACGGCGTCGCCGCGAAGTGGTCGCCGCGCAGCCGGCGGTAGACCGCCGGGGACACGCAGCGAATGGTCTCCGAAGCGGTGCCGATCAGCTCCCCGTCGCGGAAGCAGCCGAACTCGAACCGCATGCCGCCGACGTTGTTGCCCCGGCGGATCACGTCCTGGACGCTCACCCGCAGCACCACGTCGATCGGCCTGCCCTCGGTGACCAGCCCTTCGGGGGTGATAGAGCTGGTCTTGCGGCCGCCGACGAACACGGTGCCGAGCGAGACGCCGTACGCGCGATGCGCGACCAGCATGATCGCTTGGCGGAACGTTTCCAGGTACAGCATGGGATCGTGCGATCCCGGAGTGCGCGGGCCGAAGAACCCGTGCCGGCGCGGCCACTGCGCGCCGACTTCGAACCGGTCCTCGCCCACGATGTTCAGATCAGTGACGAAAACTTCCGAGACGGCCGCGCGGTGCACGAGATTGCGCGGGATCGTCTGCTGGAAGTCGACCGGGCTTCCGCCCGGCGAACTTTCGCCGTCGATGATGAAGTTTCTTCCGACAGACTCCTCTAACAGCGTACCGACCATGTCGGTCCTCCCAGAAAAAAAGTACTTCCCCAGTACCCCCACAACATTTTTAGCGGAAAAGAGCGGACAAAACCATACCTACCTACCGGTTTTTTTCTCTGGCTCCGCGGGCCGTGCGGAGGTAGACTGGTGTGTCAGCGTGGCCCGGCGCGGGCCCGCGATCCCCCCGAGAGGAGTCACAGTGGCTCGCCAGGAACGCGCGGAGCAGACCCGAAATGCCATCCTCGACGCAGCCGCGTCCAGGTTCGACGCGGTCGGCTTCCTAGGCGCGAGCCTGTCGGACATCCTCGCCGAGGCGGGAGTCACCAAGGGCGCGCTGTACTTCCACTTCAAGTCCAAGGAAGAACTCGCGGACGCGCTGATCAACGAGCAGTTCACCGTGTGGGACCCGCTGGCCGACATCGAGAGCCCCGGGCTGCAGACGGTCATCGACCTCACCCAGAACATGGGGCACAGCCTGCGCAAAGACGTGCGCGTGCGCGCCAGCATCCGGCTCGTCATCGAGCAGGGCTCGTTCGTCACGCCCGCCGCGGGCGCGTACAAGCAGTGGACCGACACCATCCACGGCTGCCTGCTCGCCGCGAAGGCCGCGGGCGACGTGCGCAAGGACGTCAACGCGCACGATCTCGCGCAGTACGTGGTCGCGTCGTTCACCGGGACCCAGCTCAGCTCGCAGGTGCTGACCGGGCGGACGGACCTGCACGAGCGGGCCACGTTCATGTGGCAGACGATCCTGAGCGCGGTCGTCCCGCCCCGGCGGCTGCACAAGTTCAATCCGGCCGGGACTTTTCCCGCCGACGACTAGCCAGTTCCGGTGCCGCGGACCGAAACCGGACGGTCGGTTTGGGAGCCTGGATTCGCCGCGGTACGGTCGCGGCGGGCCTCGGGAATCAACCCGGTGCGGTCGCGGTGCGACTCGGGGATCGACCGGGCGCGCAGCGGCTGAGGCATCGGTCGCCTCGGCAATTGCGGCTCGCGAATCAACCTGGCACGCAGCCGCTCAGGTGCCGGTCGCCTCAGCGACGCGACTCGCGAATCAGCCCGGCACACAACCGCTCAGGTGCCGGTCGCCTCGGCGGCGGTCGAATCCGCCGGCTGCGATGCCTCGATCACCCGCCACAGCTCGGAAAGCGTGCTCGCCAGGTCGGTGCCGGCCGGGATCGTCCCGCTCGCCGCCGCCGATTCCAGGCCGACGCAGGTCACCACGACCAGCAGCGCCGCCATGTCCGGCCGGACGTGCGGGCTCATCTCCCCCGCCCCGTGCGCGGCGGCGATGTGCGCGCGCACCTGGCCGAGCCACGCGCGGACGAACGCGACGAACCTCGGGTCGTTCGAGCCCATTTCGCGGGCGAGCCGGAAGCTCGCGCCCACCTTCGCGTCTTCGGCGAGCCAGCCCATCAGCGCCCGGCTCAGATCGGCCAGCCTGCGCAGATGCGGACGGCGCCCGCGCGCCCGCGCGACGTGCTGGTGCAGGACCGCGACGGCCGCCGACTGCACCTCGTCGCAGATTTCGTCCTTCGACGAGAAGTGGAAGTACAGGCCGCCCTTGGTCACGCCCGCTTCGCGCGCGATGTCCACCATGCTCGTGGCCGCGTAGCCGTCGCGGTGCAGCAGCGCCGCGGCGGCGTCCAGCAGCAAGAGCCTGGTGAGCTCCGCACGCGCCTGTTTCGTCACCGGCTTCCCCATCGTCTCGCGCCGGGAACGGCACGGTGTGCGTCCCGACCGGCCAATCATGACATACCGACCGCCCGGTTTACCAGAGATTCCGGCCGATTACCTGGCCCCCGCCGGGAATCCAAGATCAAAACAGACCAACCTCCCGGTTTTTCCTTGAAAACCGACCTCCCGGTTTGCTATGGTCCAGTGGTGGACCCGGCTCGGACCGGCAGGCAGCGGCGCTGGGGGCGCCGCCGGGCGGGTCCGGCGCGAGAGACACCGGAGGGCAGTCATGCTGAACTACGAAATTCTCGGACAGATCAGAGTGAGCGGCCGGCCCGGCGTCTGCGCCCCGCGGGCTCGCAAGATCGAGACCTTGCTGTCCGTGTTGCTGGCCAAGAACAACCAGGTCGTGACCGCTGAGCATCTGATAGGCGAGATCTGGGGCGAGCATCCGCCCGCGAGGGCGAGCGCGGCGTTGTATGTGTACGTGTCGCAGCTGCGGAAACTGTTGCGGGGCGACGGTGAGAGCGCGGAAGACAACCCTGTTGTCACGAGTCCGCGGGGATATTCGCTGCATGTGGGGATCGATGAGCTGGATGCTGATCGGTTCACCCGGCTTTACGAGCAGGGGCGCGCGTTGCACTGGGACCGTGGCTACGGTCAGGCCGCGAAGGTGCTGCGGGAGGCTTCCAATCTGTGGCGCGGCTCGGCGTTCGGGGGGTTCACCGATTCTCCTGATGTGCAGGCGTATGCCACGTTGCTTGAGGAGAGCCGGCTCGGGTGTCTCGAGTTGCTGATGGAGACCGAGCTGCTCATCGGGCGGCATCGCGAGGTGGTCGGGCAGCTGTCGGCGCTCGCGAAGGAGCATACGCTTCGGGAGACGTTCACCGAGTACTTGATGACTGCGCTGGCCCGGTCCAACCGGCGGGCCGAGGCGTTGGAGACGTTCGCGTCCGCGCGGCAGAACCTGGTGCAGCAGTTGGGGATTGAGCCGGGGAGTTCGCTGCGGAAGCTGCATCACAGCATCCTTGTCGGGGAGATGTCGGACGCGGTCTGATCCCGACCCGCGCCGTTTCGGCCCGGTCTTCCGCCACAAGCGGGGGCCGGGCCGTTTTTGTGCGAGCGCCGATCTCCCTGACAAGAAAGGGCAACTGGCACACGCACGACTGCTGACGGTCAGAGCTGAGTCAGAGTCCCGTCGTGCTCGGCCCGCCAAAGATGCTGGCGCTGCCGGAAGGTGACGCTCAGTTTGATCTCCCGAATCACGTCGAGTGTCGTGGCCTTTTCCTCACGAACGAGTTCTTGAAACTCGTCTTCGTCTGTCACGGCGAGGTTCTGCTGTCCCATCCGACTACGAACAGCTATCCGAACCACCTTCTCCAATCGGTTCCCGAGTTCCGTCAGTTCGCCAGTCCGGGACGTGGGGGAACACGTTGCGAGGTGGAACGTCATAGTGAAGTTCAAGATCCGAGTCCTGACCACGACGTCATAGACCGGCAACGCAGTCGTGTTGACGAAGGCGACAACCGGGGTCTCGCTTCCGTCTGAAAAGACCCACATCGCGAACTTGGCCGCCTCGCGCTCGCGAGCCTCCGAGTCGGATCTGTCCCAGCCTCGGTATGCGATCCAGAGCGCCGCTGCCGCGGCGGCGAACGAGCCGATGCCGCCGATCCAGCTCCCCCACGCTGCCCACCAGTTCGCATCGCGACGCGTGGCGATACCGACGTCGAGCAGCACGAGCAGAGCTATCGCAGCGATGAATCCGGCAAACATGCCGCGTTGTCCGAGTTGCATGGATTCTCAGTCGTCCGCTGGCCACTGGTTGTTTCAGCGGAACCATCTCGCGCTGCCGGCTCACGGCCCAGAGGGGCAAAAGCCTTGAGGGGCTCTTTGCGGAATTCCCGCAAGGAGCCCCTCACGACACCCCTAGCTGCGGTAAACCGAGACTACGAACCCGCCGCACGTAACCGGTTCTCCGTACCAGCCGCCCCAGCGGCTGTCCAAAGCCAGGCCTGCCAGTTCGGCCATCAGGTCGAGTTCGGCGGGCCAGACATAGCGCAGGGGCAGCGACGCGTCGGTCAGGTGCACGATCTGCCGCACGTCGTCCACCGCTCGCACCCGGGCGTCTGCGGTCCAGCACGCGGGATCGGGGTGACGGCCCTGCACCACCAGTGCGCCGCCGGGGCGCAGGAGGCGGCTGTAGCGGCCGATGGCTCGCAGCTGGTCTCGTTGGTCTGGCAGGCGGGACAGCACGTCCGCGCCCAGGTATCCCGCGTCGAAGCGGGGGCCGGGTTCCAGGTGGACTTCGTAGCCTTCGCCGGCCAGTGCGTCCGCTACCGGACCGCCGCCGGGGACCAGGATTCGGCCGGAGCCGTGGTGTCGCGAGCAGCGGTCGGTCACTTCGGAGAGGAACGCGACCGCGCCCGCCGGGTCGTCCGCCAGCGGGGCCAGCCACGCGGCTACGGGATCGACCGGCTTTTCCATCACCCGGGTCGGCATGTCGCCACCTCACTTCACGCAGTGGTCCTCTCTACTCCACAGAGAGTGCCGGACCGATCTAAAGCGGATCTAGCGGAATCGGGGTCCCCTAGGCAAGCCTGAAGGGCGACCCGCGGCGTGCGGGTCGCCCTTCGGCGGTGAAAAGTGGTTCAGCCCTTGGTGCGCCGGTTGAACTTGCGCACCGCGAGGAACGAGGCCGCGGCGGTGATCACGCCCCACCAAGCGAGGGCGAGCCACGCCGTACCGCCCGCGGGGGTGCCGTTCATCAGGGCGCGCACGGCGTCCATCAGGACCGTGAACGGCTGGTTGTCCACGATCACGCGCAGCACGCCGGGCATTGCCTGGGTCGGCACGAGAGCGCTGGAGGCGTACGGCACGAACACGAGGATCATGCCGAGGCCGCCGGCGCCTTCGACCGTCTTCGAGATCGAGCCAAGGAGCACCGCCAGCCAGAAGACGCCTGCCGCGAACAGAACCAGCAGGCCGATCGCGGCGAGCCAGCCCAGTGCGCTGCCGCCGGGGCGGAAGCCGATCGCGAAGCCGATCGCCACCATGATCACGAACGACACGAGGCTGCGCAGCATGCCGGCGGCGACGTGGCCCACCAACACCGCCGGGCCGAACATCGGCATCGAGCGGAAGCGTTCCACCAGGCCCTGGGTGAGGTCCGCGGCGACGCCGACGACCGTGGTCGTCGAGTTGAAGCCGATGCTGATGGCCAGCAGGCCGGGCACCAGGTAGTCGACGTAGGCCATGCCGGGCACGTTGATCGCGGGCCCGAACATGAAGCGGAACAGCAGCAGCAGCACGATCGGCAGCGACACCGCCTGCAGCAGCATCTCCGGGTTCCGCGTGATGTGCTTGACGTTGCGCCCGATCAGCACGCGGAAGTCGGACAGCACCGTGGCCAGCCCGGCGCTTTCGGGCGCCGCGGGGAGCTGCGCCCCCTCGGTTTCCCTGGACAAGGTCTGGGTCATCACTTCGCTCCCGCGGTTGAGGTGAGGGTGTGGAACACGTCGTCGAGCGTCGGCTCGGACAGCTCGATCCCGGCGGGCTCGAGCCCGGCGTCGGCGACCCGGTTGAGCGTCGCGCGCACCTGGCCGGGGTGGTCGATCGGGACGCTGACCGTCTCGTCCAGCAGCACGCCGCCGGTGATCTGCTGCGCGCGGCCCGCTTCGGCGACCGACGCGAAGGTCAGCTTCAGCCGTTCGGTGCCGACCCGGCGCTTCAGCTCGGTGGCGGTGCCCTCCGCGACGACGCGGCCCTTGTCGATGACCGCGATCCGGTCGGCGAGCTGGTCGGCCTCGTCGAGGTACTGCGTGGTGAGCAGGACCGTGGTTCCGCCGTCGAGCAGCTTGCGGATCGCGTCCCACATCGCCGAGCGGCTGCGCGGGTCGAGACCCGTGGTGGGCTCGTCGAGGAACAGCACCGGCGGCGACGTGATCAGGCTGATCGCGAGGTCGAGGCGGCGCCGCATGCCGCCGGAGTAGGTCTTCACCGGACGGCTCGCGGCTTCTTCGAGGTCGAACTGCGCCAGCAGCTCGGTGGCCCGCTCCTTCGCCCGCGCGATCGGCAGGTGGAACAGCCGCCCCATCATTTCCAGGTTTTCGCGGCCGGTGAGCAGTTCGTCGACCGCGGTGTTCTGTCCGGTGAGGCCGATCTGCTCGCGGACCTTGCGGGTGCGCTTGGCGACGTCGTGCCCGTTGACCGTCACGGTGCCGCCGTCGGCCTCCAGGAGGGTGCTGAGGATCCGCACCGTCGTGGTCTTGCCGGCGCCGTTGGGGCCCAGCAGCGCGAACATCGTGCCCCGCTCGACGCTGAGGTCGACGCTCTCCAGGACGTCGACATCGCCGTAGGACTTGCGCAGCCCCCGTGCTTCGATTGCGTAGCCGGTGACCATCGGGTTACCTCTCCTCGGTTCGGTCAAGCGGGGAAACTGTCGGGATCAAGTGGGCCACAGCGGCCGCGAGAGCGGCAATACCGGCCGGACCCGATAGGGGTGGGCTAATCGTCGTCCCCACCCCCGATCGCCATGCTGATCAACGCGTCGGTGTCCAGTTCGTCGATCGTGTCCTCGTCCACTGCGGACTGTTCCTCTTCCAGGTGCTCGGCCTGTTCCGGGATCTGGATGCCCGCAAGTTCGAGCAGTCCGTCCAGCAGGCCCGCCGAACGCAGCCGTTCCAGCGGGATCGCCGACAGCGCCTCCCGGATTCCCTGTTCCGACAACGGTTCCGGCTCGGTCTCGGCCGGAGCCAGTTCGGTGACCAGGTGCTCGGCGAGGATCCGCGGCGTCGGGTAGTCGAAGATCAGGCTGACCGGCAGCTTCAGGCCGGTGACGAGGCTGAGCTTGTTGCGGAACCCGGTGGCGGACAGGGAATCGAAGCCGACCTCGTTGAACGAGCGGTCCGCTTCCACTGCCTCCGGACCGGCGTGCCCGAGCAACGTCGCCGCGTGCGTGCGCACCAGGGTGAGCACGGTCGGCACCCGCTTGCCCGGCGGGAGCGCGCCGAGTTTCTGCGCCAGCGATTCGGTGTCCTCCACGGCGTCCTGAGCCGCTCGTCGGCCGCGAGAACCGGCGAGTTCGCGCAGGACGGCTGGGAGGTCGTCGTCGCCCGAGGACGCTAGTACGCGGGTGTCCAAAGCGATCGGCACGAGCAGTGGTTCGGGCGAACCCGCAGCCGCGTCCAGCAATCGCAGACCGTCCTCAGTGGACAGCGCCGTGATGCCGGTTTCGCCGATGCGGTGGGCGTCCGCGTCCTCCAGCGCCGCGCCCATGCCGCCACCCCACAGGCCCCAGGCAAGCGACGAGCCCGCGAGACCTTCGCGTCGGCGGCGGACCGCCAGCGCGTCGAGGTAGGCGTTGGCCGCGGCGTAGCTGCCCTGGCCCGGTGCGCCGAGCACGCCAGCGGCCGAGGAGAACAGGACGAACGCGGTCAGGTTGCGGTCGCGGGTCAGCTCGTCGAGCGTCGCCGCGGCGTCGACCTTCGGGCGCAGGACGTTGTCGAGACGTTCCGGCGTAAGGGAAGCCAGGACACCGTCGTCCAGGACACCGGCTGCGTGCACGACTCCGCGCAGATCAATTCCGTCCAGAAGCGCGGAAACCGCGGCGCGGTCTGCGACGTCGCAGGCGGCGAGCGTGACTTCGGCACCGAGACCGGTCAGTTCGTCCCGCAGCTCGGCCGCGCCCGGTGCGTCCGCGCCACGACGGCTGACCAGCAGGAGGTTCTGTACGCCGTGTTCGGTCACCAGGTGCCGGGCGACGGAACCGCCGAGCGCACCGGTCGCGCCGGTGATCAAGACCGTGCCTTCGGAGTCCCAGACCGGCGCGGCAGCGGCGTCGGCGGCTCGTTGCAGCCGCGGCACCAGCACCGCTCCGGAGCGGAGGGCGACCTGCGGTTCGTCCGATGCCGACACTGCGGCAAGGGTGCGGCCGCTAGGGGTTCCGGTGCCGAGGTCGACCAGGGTGATCCGGTCCGGGTGCTCGGCTTGCGCCGAACGGACCAGCCCGGCCACCGCGGCTCCGACCGGGTCGGGGCTTTCCTCGGCGCCGGCCGCGACCGCGCCTCGGGTGACCACCAGCAGCGAGCCCTCCGGACGGCCGAGGAACGTCTGCAGTTCGCCGAGGACGCGGTGCAGTTCCGCGTGCACGTCGTCGCCGGCGGCGGGCAGCACGACCAGGCCGGAAGCGTCGTCGATGCTGGTCGCGGCGGTGGCGCCGAGGGCATCGGTGAGGCCGAACGGGTCGTCGCCGACCACGGTCCAGTCGGTGACTTCGGCTACCGCGTCGAGGTCGGTCTGCTCCCAGGCGAGGCGGAACAGCGACTCCGTGCCCCCGGTTTCGGCGGCCTGAGGCTGTGCGGACATCGGGCGCAGCAGCAGCGAATCCACCGAAGCGACCGGTGCGCCGGTGGCGTCGGCGATCTTCAGCGCAGCCGCACCCGAACCGATCTGCTTCACGTGCACCCGCAGCGTCGTCGCGCCGACTGCGTGCAGCCGGACGCCTTCCCACGCGAACGGCAGCGCCGGTTCGTCGCCGACCGCGCCGGAGACGCCGATCGTGTGCAAGGCGGCGTCGAGAACGGCCGGGTGGATGCCGTAACGGTCCACATCGGACACCGCAGCAGGCAGCTGGATCTCCGCGAACGCTTCCCCATCGCCCTTCCAGGCAGCGACGAGGCCGCGGAACGCCGGGCCGTACGCGAGACCGTCGGCGGCCAGTTCCTCATAGGTGCCATCGAGTTGCACCTGCTCCGCGGCGGGCGGCCAGGCGGAGAGGTCGAACTTCTCCGACTTGCCTGCCTTGGCAAGGCGTCCAGTGGCATGGCGGGTCCACGGGACGCCGTCCGCCGCACCTTCCGGTCGCGAGTGGACAGTGAAGGTGCGAATACCGTTTTCCGCGGCGTCGAGCGCGAACTGGACGCGCACGCCGGTCCGCTCCGGCACCACCAGCGGGTACTCCAGCGTCAGCTCGTCCAGGCGCGGGCATCCGGCCTCGTCTCCGGCGCGGATCGCCATCTCGACGAACCCGGTGCCGGGGAACAGGATCGAGCCGCCGACGACGTGGTCAGCCAGCCACGGGTGCGTGCCGACGGACAGCCGTCCCGAGAACAGGAGGCCCTCCGCACCGGCCAGCTCCGTCGCGGTGCCGAGCAGCGGGTGGTCTTCCTGCCCCGGCGCGGCAGCCGTGCTCTCCAGCCAGTAACGCTGGCGCTGGAACGGATACGTCGGCACCGGCACCGGGTGCGCGCCGGTCGGAGCGTAGATCGCGGACCAGTCGACGTCGACGCCGCTGACGTGCAGCTGCGCGACACCGGTGAGCGCGGCGACGGCTTCGTCCTGCTCCTTGTGCAGCAGCGAGGCGAGCACGAGACCGTCCGGACGGTCGTCGAGGCTGGCGTCGGCCATCGCGGTGAGTGTGGTGTCCGGACCCAGTTCGAGGAACCGGGTCACACCGTCTGCCGCGGCCCGGGCGACCGCGTCTCGGAATTGCACGCCTTCGCGGACCTGGTTTACCCAGTACTCCGGCGAGGTCAAGTCGGCCGGGCCGCCGGTGACCGTGGAGATAATCGGGATCCGTGGCTCCGCATAGGACAGTCCTTCCGCGACAGTGCGGAACTCGGCAAGCATCGGGTCCATCAGTCGCGAGTGGAATGCGTGCGAAACGCGGAGCTGCTTGGTGCGCTCGAACTTCGCCGCCACTTCGGCGACTGCTTCCGCTGCTCCGGAGATGACGACTGCGGTCAGGCCGTTCACTGCGGCAATGTCCACAGTGTCCCCGGCGGCTTCGCGAACCGCTTCGGGCGTGCCGTCGATCGCGACCATCGCGCCGCCGGTCGGCAGGGCCTGCATCAGCTTGCCCCGGGCGACCACGAGCTTCGCGGCGTCGGCCAGCGAGAAGACTCCAGCGCAGTGCGCGGCGGCGAGTTCGCCGATCGAGTGTCCGGCCAGCAGGTCCGGCTTCACGCCCCAGGAGCGGACCGTACGGAACAGTGCGACTTCCAGCGCGAACAGCGCCGGTTGCGTCCAGCGGGTCTCGTCGAGGCCTTCGCCGCTGTCGATCACTTCGCGGAGCGGACGGTCGAGGTGCTTGTCGAGTTCGGCGCACACCTCGTCGTAGGCCTCGGCGAAGGCCGGGTACCGCGCGGCCAGCTGCGTGCCCATCTGCGCCCGCTGCGAACCCTGACCCGCGAACAGGAACGCGGTTCGGCCGCTGCCGGTCGCGGTGCCACGGATGACGCCCCGTGCGTCTTCCTCGTCCACCAAGGCCGCCAGCCCGCGCACGAACTGCGGCGAACGGCTGCCGATCAGCACCGCGCGACGGTCGAACGCACTACGGGCGGTCGCCAGCGAGAGACCGATGTCGGCGAGGCTGCCTTCCGGGTCCTCGTCCACATAGGACATCAGCTGTTCGGCCTTGGCCCGCAACGCAGCCGCGCCGCGACCGGAGACCGGCCAGGCGACCGGTCCGTCGTACTCAGGGCCAGTCGAGGCGGTGACCTCGCGACGGTCGCCTTCCTCCAGGATCACGTGCGCATTCGTGCCGCTCACGCCGAAGGACGAGACGCCGACGCGGCGGGTGTGGCCGTTCGGCAGCCACTTCACCGGCTCGGCGAGCACTCGCACCGCACCTGTGGACCAGTCGATCTCGCTCGATGGCTTGCCCACGTGCAGCGTCGCGGGGAGTTCGCCGTGCCGCATCGCTTCGATCATCTTGATCACGCCTGCCGCACCGGCGGCGGCCTGCGTGTGTCCGATGTTCGACTTCACCGAACCGATCCACAGAGGACGGTCCGCCGACGTCTGCGTGCCGTAGGTCGCCAGCAGCGCCTGGACTTCGATCGGGTCGCCGAGCTTCGTGCCGGTACCGTGCGCTTCAACGGCGTCCACATCGGACGGTTCGAGTCCAGCGTCGGCCAGCGCGGCGCGGATGACCCGCTGCTGCGCGGGACCGTTGGGCGCGGTCAGGCCGTTCGATGTGCCGTCCTGGTTCACCGCGCTGCCCTTGAGGACCGCGAGCACCGGGTGGCCGTTGGCGCGGGCGTCGGAAAGGCGCTCCAGCACCAGCACGCCGACGCCTTCGGACCAGGTGGTGCCGTCGGCGTCGTCGGAGAACACCTTGCATCGGCCGTCGGCGGCGAGGCCCTGCTGACGGCTGAATTCCACAAAGGTCTCCGGCGTGGCCATCACCGTGACGCCGCCGGCCAGCGCGAGCGAGCAGTCGCCGCCGCGCAGCGCCTGCGCCGCCATGTGCATCGCGACCAGCGAGGACGAGCACGCGGTGTCGACGGAAACGGCCGGTCCTTCGAGGCCGAGGGTGTAGGAAACCCGGCCGGTGACGATCGAGCCGGCGCTGTTCGCACCGACGTAGTCGTGGTACTGGACGCCCGCGTACACGCCGGTCGGGCTGCCCTTGAGCGAGACCGGGTCGATCCCGGACCGCTCGAGCGCTTCCCAGGACGCTTCGAGGAGCAACCGCTGCTGCGGGTCGATCATCGGCGCTTCCTTCGGCGAGACGCCGAAGAACGTCGGGTCGAAATCGCCCGCGTCGTAGACGAATCCGCCTCGCGCGACGTAGGTCGTGCCGGGGCGGCGGCCGGTCGGGTCGAGCAGGCCGTCGATGTCCCAGCCGCGGTCGGCCGGGAAGTCCCCGATCGCGTCGCGACCCTCGGCGACCAGTTCCCACAGCTGTTCCGGCGAGGTGACCCCGCCGGGCAGACGGCAGGCCATACCGACGATCGCGATCGGCTCGTTCGAGTTGTCCTTAGTGGACACCGTGCTGATTTCGACCGCAGTGCCCGCCAGTTCGTCGAGCAGGTGCGCGGCGAGGGCAGTTGGCGTGGGGTGGTCGAAGATCAACGTCGCGGGCAGTCGCTGGCCGGTGGCCGCGGTGAGGCCGTTGCGGAGTTCGATCGCGGTCAGCGAGTCGAAACCGAGCGACTGGAACTGCGCCGACGGCTCGATCTCGTGTGCTGCTCGGTAACCGAGCACGGTGGCGGCGTGACTGCGCACCAGTTCCAGCACCGCGTCGCGACGGTCTTCTTCCGGCATTCCCAGCAGCCTTGCGGCGAACGAGTCCACTGAGGACTCGGCAGCGGCGGCGACCCGGCGGGTGGTGCGGCCGACGAGTTGCTCCAGCGTGCGCGGGAGCCGGTCGAGTTTGCGCAGTACCGGCAGGTCGAGCTTCGCCGGGACGGCGGTCGGCTTGCGGACGGCGATGGCGCGGTCGAACATCGCCAGACCCTCCGCAGTGGACAGTGGCACGATGCCGCTGGCCGCGAGCCGCTGCACCTCCTCTTCGGTGAGCGTGCCGCCCATGCCGCCAACCTCGCCCCACAGGCCCCAGTCCAGCGACAGACCCGGCAGACCGTGCGCGACACGGTGCGACGCGAGGGCGTCCAGGTAGGCGTTGGCCGCGGCGTAGCTGCCCTGGCCGGGCGCGCCGAGGACGCCGGAGACCGACGAGAACAGCACGAACGCGGACAGCGCGATCTCGCGAGTGAGTTCGTGCAGGTTCAGCGCACCGTCGACCTTCGGGGCGAGCACGGCGTCGACCCGCTCCGGCGTCAAAGCGGTGACCACGCCGTCGTCGAGAACGCCGGCGGCGTGCACGACCGCGGTGAGCGGGTTCTCCTCCGGCAGCGACGCCAGGACGCTGGCCAGCGCCTCGCGGTCGGCGACGTCGCAGCGTTCCAGCCGGACGTCGACCTCGCTTTCGCGCAGTTCGGCGGCCAACTGGTCGAGAGCGGGCGTGATCCGGCGGCTGAGCAGCAGCAACCGGCGGACGCCGTGCTCGGCGACCAGGTGCCGGGCGAGCTTCCCGCCCAGCGCTCCGGACGCGCCGGTGACCAGCACCGTGCCGTGCGGACAGAAGTACGGCCGCTCCAGCTCGGGTGTCGTGCGGACCAGCCGAGGCACGAGGACGGTGCCGAGCCGGACCGCCGCCTGCGCCTCGCCCGAGGCCAGCACCTGCGGCAACACCGTTTCCGGCGTGGTTTCGGCGTCGAGGTCGAGCAGGACGAAGGCGTCCGGGTTCTCCTCCTGCGCGGAGCGGACCAGGCCCCAGACCGCGGAGGCGGCGAGGTCGGTGACGTCTCCGGCGGCCGGGACCGCGCCGCGCGTGACCACCACGAGCCGGGCGTGCGCGGGGTGTTCCTCGGTCAGCCAAGCCTGCAGCCCAGCCAGTACACGGTGGGTGAGTTCGTGAGTCTCCGCGGCAGTGCCGGATTCGCCGATGCACTCGAGAAGCTGGACATCGGCAGTGTCCACAGTGGCTTCGACATCCGCGGATCGCTGCCATTCGATCCGGTACAGCGGCGCGGCCTGCTCGGCGACCGGGGCGCTGAACGCGCGGAACACCGTCTCGGCGACCGTCGCGACCGGAGCTCCGGTCGGGTCGGCGAGAGCGATGGTGAAACCGTCCTCTGTGGTCGGGGTGAACCGCACACGCAGCGCGGACGCTCCGGTGGCGTGCAGCTCAACTCCGGTCCAGCAGAACGGAACCCGGCCGACGCCGCCGTCACCGCCACCGGCGACGCGCAGCGCGTGGGTGCACGCGTCGAGCGCGGCCGGGTGGAGGCCGAAGCGGTCAGCGTCGTTGTCCTCCGGCAACGCGACTTCGGCGAAGATCTCGCCGTCGCGCTGCCAGACTGCTTGCAGGGAACGGAAAAGCGGGCCGTACGTCAGGCCGGTGTCGGCGAAGTCGTCGTACAGGCCGTCGATGGCGACCGACTCCGCCCCAGCGGGCGGCCACTCGGTCAGCGCAGTACCGCCGCTGGCCGACTGCGGAGCGACGCTGCCGCTTGCGTGCAGGGTCCAGTCGGCGTCGTCGTCCTCGGGTCGCGAGTGGACAGTCACCGAACGGACGTCGCGCTCCCCCGCCGCACCGACGGTGACTTGCACCTGAATGCCGCCGCGGGCGGGCAGGACGAGCGGGCTGCCCAGGGTCAGTTCCTCGATCCGGCCGGAGCCGACCTGGTCTCCGGCGCGGACGACCAGTTCCAGGAACGCGGTTCCGGGCACGGTGACCGCGTCGCCGAGCTGGTGTTCGGCCAGCCACGGGTGCGTTTCGACGGACAGCCGGCCGGTGAGCACGACGCCGTCGGTGTCGGCGAGCGCGACGGCCGCGCCGAGCAGCGGGTGCCCGGCGGACGTCAGCCCGGCAGCGGTGACCTCGTCGCGGTTGGCGCGGGCATCGAGCCAATACCGCTTGCGCTGGAACGCATACGGCGGCAGATCGACGCGCTGGGCGCCACGGTCGGCGAAGACCGCGGCCCAGTCCGGGGTCAGGCCGCTGACGAACAGCTCAGCCAGCGCGGTGAGGGCGGCGGCCGGTTCTTCGCGGTCCTTGCGGAGCACCGGGACCACGAGCGCGTCGGACGTCTGGCGGACCAGCGCGGACAGCACACCGTCCGGACCGACCTCGACGAACCGTCCGACACCTTGTGCGGCAAGGGTTCCGACGCCGTCGTGGAACCGGACCGCGGCGCGGACCTGGCGCACCCAGTAGTCCGGAGTGGACATGTCGACATCCGGGCCGACCGTGGAGACCAGTGGGATTTCCGGCTGGTGGTAGGTCAGGCCTCGGGCGACAGTGGCGAACTCGGCGAGCATCGGTTCCATCAGTGGCGAGTGGAACGCGTGCGACACCTTGAGCTTCGAGGATTTCCTAGCTGAGAACTCCGCCACCACCGCGGCGACGGCGTCCTCGGTGCCAGAAAGCACCACCGAATCCGGACCGTTGATCGCAGCGATGCTGACCTCGTCAGTCAGATGCGAGGTGACTTCGTCCTCGGTCGCCTGCAGGGCCACCATCGAACCGCCGGACGGGAGTGCCTGCATCAGCCGAGCCCTCGCGGCGACCAAGGTAGCGGCGTCGGCCAGCGAGAAGACTCCGGCGACGTGCGCGGCGGCAAGCTCGCCGATCGAATGGCCGAGCAGGAAGTCCGGCTTGATCCCCCACGACGCCAGCAGCCGGAACAGCGCCACCTCGATCGCGAAGAGCGCGGGCTGGGTGTAGCCGGTTTGGTTGATCAGCCGCGGTTTCTCGAACAGGACTGTCTTGAGTGGACGGTCGAGATGCTGGTCCAGTTCGGCGCAGACCTCGTCCAGCGCGGCACGGAAGACCGGGAACGCGGCAGCCAGCGCGGCCCCCATCCCGGCCCGCTGCGCGCCTTGGCCGGAGAACAGGAACGCGGTCAGTCCTTCCACCTGCGTGCCGGTGACGACGTCCGGAGTGGCGACGCCGTCCGCGAGCGCAGCGATGGCCTGCTTCGGGTCCTCGGCGAGCACGACCGCGCGGTGCGACAGCGGCGATCGCGAAGTGGCGAGGGAAAAGCCCAGGTCAAGCGGGGTCACAGCAGACGAGACCAGTTGCGCGGCCTGTGCCCGCAGCGCCGCGCTGCCGTGACCAGCGAGCGGCAGCGGAACCGCGACGCCCTCCGGCCAGCTCGGCGTAACCGGCGCAGCGGCCTCCACCGCAGGCGCTTCCTCCAGGATGATGTGCGCGTTGGTGCCGCTCACGCCGAACGACGAAACACCCGCGCGGCGTGGGCGTTCCCCAGCCGCCCACGGACGCTCGGTCTTCAACAGCTCAACCGCGCCGGAGGTCCAATCGACCTCTGTGGACGGTTCGGTGACGTGCAGCGTGCGCGGCAGCAGCCCGTGCCGCATCGCCTGCACCATCTTGATCACGCCGCTGACGCCCGCCGCTGCCTGCGCGTGGCCGATGTTCGACTTGATCGACCCGAGCCACAGCGGCTCAGTCCGGTCCTGGCCGTAGGTGGCCAGCAATGCTTGCGCTTCAATGGGATCGCCCAGCGTGGTGCCGGTGCCGTGGCCCTCGACAGCGTCCACATCGGACGCGGACAGCCGGGCGTTGGCCAGCGCCTGCCGGATCACCCGCTGCTGCGAGGGACCGTTCGGTGCGGTGAGGCCGTTGGACGCGCCGTCGGAGTTCACCGCCGAGCCGCGCACGACCGCGAGCACCTGGTGTCCGTTGCGCTGGGCGTCGGAAAGTCGTTCCAGCAGAAGGGTTCCCGCGCCCTCAGCCCAGCCGGTGCCGTCCGCGCTGTCGGAGAACGCCTTGCACCGACCGTCGGCGGCAAGACCGCGCTGACGGCTGAACGCGAGGAACGGACCCGGGCGCGACATGATCATCACGCCGCCCGCCAGTGCGAGCGAGCAGTCCCGCTGGCGCAGCGACTGCACCGCCAAGTGCAGCGCGACCAGCGAAGACGAGCACGCGGAGTCGATCGTGACTGCCGGGCCTTCCAGTCCGAGCGCGTACGCGATCCGGCCGGAAATGACCGAGCCGGCGTTGCCGGTGCTCAGGTAGTCCTCGACCTCGCCCGCGAGCACGGACGGCGGCAGCTCGTCGTAATAGTCCTGCCCGCCGCTGCCGACGAACACGCCGACCTGCTGTTTCGCCAGCGAATGCGGCGCGATGCCGGCCCGCTCGAAGGTCTCCCACGCCAGCTCCAGCACGATCCGCTGCTGCGGGTCCATGGCCAGCGCCTCGCGCGGCGAGATGCCGAAGAACGGCGCGTCGAACTCGCCCGCTTCGTGCACGAACCCGCCTTCGGAGACGTAGCTCGTGCCGGGGCTGTCCGGGTCGGCGTCGAACAGCCGGTCCAGCGCCCAGCCGCGGTCGGACGGGAACTCCCCGATCGCGTCGCGGCCGTTGGCGACCAGCTCCCACAGGTCGTCGGCGGACCGGACGCCGCCGGGATAGCGGCAGCCCATCGCGACGATCGCGATCGGCTCGGACTCGGCGGCCTCGACCGCGCGCAGCCGCGCCCGCGTCTCCTGCAGGTTGGCGGTGACCCGCTTCAGGTAGTCGACCAGCTTGGTTTCGTCGGTCCTGGCTTCGTCAGACATCTGGAGAACCTCTTGTCGCAGAATCAAGGGCGGGTGGTCAGGCGCCGAGCTCGTCGTCGATGAGGGCGAACAGTTCGTCGGTGGTGGCCGCTTCGAGCGCTTCGGAGCCGGATTGGCCGCCGGACAGCGTCTGGTGCAGCGCGGCGACGACCGCCTGCAGCCGGGGCAGGATGCGGGACCGGTCGATCTCCGCGGCGTCGAGCGCGGCGGCCGCCGCTTCGAGCCGGTCGAGCCCGGCTTCGAGCGGGACCTCCGTCTCGCCCGCGCACAGCTGGCTCCACAGGTGCTCGGCCAGCGCCTGCGGGTTGACGTGGTCGAACGCGACCGTGGCGGGCAGCTTCAGCCCGGTGCCGGCGCCGAGCCGGTTGCGCAGGTCGACGGCGGTCACCGAGTCGAAGCCGAGTTCCTTGAACGCTCGCGCGGGTTCGACCGCGCCGCCGTCGTCGTACCCGGCGACCGCGGCGACTTCGCCGCGCACCAGGTCCAGCACGGTCCGGCGCTGTTCGGCCGGGCTCAGCGACGCCAGCCGGGTGGCGAGGTCGCCCGCGCCCACCGGCTCGGCGTCGGTCTGATCGGCCGCCGCCTCGGGGATGCCGCGCAGCAGCGGGCGGGGCCGGGCGAGCTGGTAGACCGGCGCGAACGCGGCCCAATCGATGTCCGCGACGACCAGTTGGGACTCGTCGTGGTCGAGCGCCTGGCCGAGTGCTTCGACGGCCAGCCGCGGGTCCATCTCGGCCAATCCCATGCGGCGCAACAGATCGCTCGCATCCGCGTCGACCATGCCGCCACCGCCCCAGGAACCCCAGGCCACCGCGGTCGCGGTACGCCCGGCCGCACGACGGCGGCGAGCGAGCGCGTCGAGGTAGGCGTTGCTGGCGCCGTAGGCGGGCTGGCCGGAGGTGCCCCACACCGCGGCACCGGAGGACATCAGGACGAACGCGTCGAGTTCGGTGTCGCCGAGCAGCCGGTCGAGCAGCGCGGCCCCGGTGACCTTCGCGCGGATTGCGGCGGTGAACTCCTCCGGCGTGACGTCGGCCAGCGCGGGTTCGCGGGTCAGCACTCCGGCGGCGTGCACCACGGAGGTCGGCGGGTACTCGGCGAGCAGCTTGGACAACGCTGTCTCGTCGGCAACGTCGCAGGCCACGACGGTGACGCGGGTGTCGGACAGCTCCTCGACCAGCTCACGCGCGCCTTCGGCCTCGAGGCCGCGACGGCTGGTCAGCACCAGGTGTTCTGCTCCGCGAGAAGCGAGCCAGCGCGCGACATGGCCGCCGACCGCTCCGGTGCCGCCGGTGATGAGCACGGTGCCGCGCGGCTGCCACGGCTCGGCGACGTCCGAGCCGAGCGGGGCGTGGACCATGCGCTTGGCGAACACTCCGGACGGCCGGATCGCGACCTGGTCCTCGTCGTTGATGCCAGAGACGACGGCGGCGAGCTTCGCCGCGTCTGATGCGTCCGTGACGTCGATCAGGCCGCCCCAGCTGCCGGGCTGGTCCAGGGCGACCACGGTGCCGAGGCCCCAGACCGACGCGGCTTCGGGGTCGGCGTCGGAGAAGGCGTCGACTGCCACCGCGCCTCGGGTGACGACCCAGGCCGGAGCGTCGATCTCGTTGTCCCGCAGGGCTTGCAGGAGCGCGATGGTGGTGAGCGTCGGGTTCTCGGTGAAGGCGAGCAGCGACAGGACGCCGTCGAAGGGGCGAACTGCGGTTGCCTCGCCGAGCAGGTCGGCCAACGCGGTGCGGGTGTAGTCGGCGGCGACCAGGCGGACAACGTCGCCTTGTTCGGCCAGCGCGTCCGCCAGGTCGGTTGCTTGCGTGACTCCGGCGGGGACAACGATCAGCCAGCTGCCGGTGAGTCCGCTGGTCACTCCGGAGAGCGGCGCCCAGGACACGCGGTACCGCCAGGAGTCCACCGTGGACAGTTCGGTGCGGCGGCTGTGCCAGGCGGCCAGTGCCGGGACGACCTCGGCGAGCGGGCCGGTTCCGACGCCGAGCCTTGTGGCGAGCGCGTCTACATCGCCGCCGGTGACGTCCTGCCAGAACTCCTGGTCGGCTACCGGGGTCGCCGTTTCCGCGGTGGCGGCTTCTTCCTCGTGCCAGAAACGCTTGTGCTGGAACGGATAGGTCGGCAGGTCCACGATTTGGCCGCCGGGGACCAGCGAGAGCCAGTCGACCGAGCCGCCGCGGACCGAGTACTCCGCCATCGAGGTCGCGAACCGGGTCAGGTCGCCCTCGTCGCGGCGCAGGGTCCCGACGACCGAGCCGGTGTGCCCGGTTTCGTCCAGCGTCTCCTGGATGCTCATCGCCAGCACCGGGTGCGGGCTGATCTCGATGAACCGGGTGTAGCCAGCCTCGGCGAGCTGCGCGACGACCGGGGCGAACCGGACCGTGCGGCGCAGGTTGGCGAACCAGTACGCGGCATCCACAGTGGACTCTTCGACCGCGTCAAGGGTGACCGTGGAGGTCATCGCGACCTCGCCGCGCTTCGGCTGAATTGGGCCGAGATCGGCGAGCAGCCGGTCGGAGAGGTGTTCGACGTGCGCCGAGTGCGACGCGTAGTCCACCGGGACCAGCTTGGCGCGGAAGCCTTCGGCCACCAGCTGGTCGCGCAGCTCTTCGAGCGCTTCCGTGTCGCCGGACAGCACCGCGGACGTCGCGCCGTTGTCGGCCGCGACCGAGATCCGGCCGTCCCACGCACCGAGCCGCTCTTCCAGCTCGGCGGCCGGGAGACCAGCCGCGAGCATGCCGCCACCGCGTCCGCCAAGGATGTCGCCGATCGCCTTGCTGCGCAGCGCAACCACCAGCGCACCGTCCTCAAGCGACAGTGCACCTGAGACAGTCGCCGCGGCGATCTCGCCCTGCGAGTGGCCGATCACCATGTCCGGCTCGACGCCGTGCGCACGCCACAGCGCGGCCAGCGAAACCATGACCGCCCACAGCATCGGCTGCACGACGTCGACCCGGTCGGCCGGCGGGGTACCCGGTTCGCCGTTGAGAACGGAGATGACCGACCAGTCGGTGAACTTCCGCAGCGCGGTGTCGCATTCGGACATTCGGGCGGCGAAGGCCGGGGACTGCTCGATGAGGTCGAGCGCCATGCCAGTCCACTGTGAACCCTGGCCGGGGAAGACGAAGACCGTCCGGCCACGCACGTCTGCGGTGCCGGTGATCACGTCCGGACGGGAAGCGCCGGAAGCCAAGGCGCGCAAGGCTTCCTCGGCCTGCTTGCGGTCCTGTGCGACGACCACCGCGCGATGGTCCAGCGGCGCGCGACCGGCGACGAGCGTGTGCACGACGTCGGCGAGGTCACTGTCCACTTGAGCCAGTTGCCCAGCGGACTCGGCCAGCGCGGCCGGAGTCTTCGCTGACAGAGCCAGCGGGTAGACGGGTGCCGATACGGGAGTGGTCTCCTCGGCGACCGGAGCCTGTTCCAGGATCACATGCGCGTTCGTCCCGCTCACGCCGAACGACGACACCGCCGCCCGCCGCGGCCGGTTCACCTCGGGCCACTCCTGCGGTTCAGTGAGCAGCTCGACCGCGCCGGACGTCCAGTCCACGTGCTTCGACGGCGTCCCGACGTGCAGCGTCTTCGGCAGCCGAGCATGCTGCAGCGCCTGCACCATCTTGATCACGCCCGCAACGCCAGCGGCGGCCTGCGGGTGGCCCATGTTCGACTTGATCGACCCGAGCAGCAACGGCGCACCACTGCTGCGCTGGCCGTAGGTTTCCAGCAGCGACTGGGCTTCGATCGGGTCGCCCAGAGCAGTTCCGGTGCCGTGTGCCTCGACAGCGTCCACATCGGACAGCGAAAGCCCAGCATCCACGAGTGCGGCTTCGATCACGCGAACCTGCGAAGGACCGTTGGGCGCGGAGAAACCATTGCTGGCCCCGTCCTGGTTCACGGCCGAACCACGCAGCAGCGCGAGCACCCGGTGCCCGTTGCGCTGCGCGTCGGAAAGCCGCTCCAGGACCAGAACGCCGACGCCTTCCGCCCACGAAGTACCGTCGGCGTCGTCGGAGAACGACTTGCTCCGGCCGTCCGCCGCGAGACCGCGACGGCTGCAGAAGTCCACGAACATCTCCGGCGTGCCCATCACCGCGACGCCGCTCGCCAGCGCGAGCGAGCAGTCGCCGCGACGCAGCCCTTGCGCGGCCATGTGCAGCGCGACCAGCGAAGACGAGCACGCGGTGTCCACCGACACCGACGGTCCTTCGAGGCCGAGAGTGTAGGAAACCTGGCCGGACACGAGGCTGCCGTCGGGGCTGCCGCCGCTGTAGTCGTGGTACATCACGCCGGCGTAGACGCCGGTCGAGCTGCCCTTGAGCCCGTGCGGGTCGAGCCCGGCGCGCTCGAACGCCTCCCAGGACGCTTCGAGCAGGATCCGCTGCTGCGGGTCGGCGCGGCGGGCGTCGCGCGGGCTGATGCCGAAGAACTCGGCGTCGAAATCCGCTGCGTTGTACAGGAAACCGCCGTGCCGGGTGTAGGTCTTCCCGGGCCGCTCGGGCGTCGGGTCGTAGACGCCCTCGATGTCCCAGCCGCGGTCGGCCGGGAACTCCCCGATCGCGTCGCGGCCCTCGTCGACGAGGTCCCACAGGTCGTCCGGCGTCCGCACGCCCCCGGGGTAGCGGCAGCTCATGCCGATGATGGCGATCGGCTCGGTGTCGCGCGCCTCGAGCTCGTGCAGCCGGCGGCGGGCCTGCTTGAGATCGGCCGTCGCACGCTTCAGGTAGTCGCGGAGCTTGTCCTCGTTGCTCATGGTCTGCCCGTTCATGAGATGCCCAATTCGTCGTCCAGGACGGCAAACAGCTCGTCGTCGGTGGCCTCGTCCAGATCGGCTTCGGTTTCGGCTCCGGCGTGCGCGTCGGCCCACTTGCGCACCAAGGCGTCCAGCCGCGCGGTGACCTTCGCGGTCGACCCGTTCAGCGTTCCGGCCGCGCCCCCGAGGAGGGTTTCCAGCCGGTCGATCTCGGTCAGCAGCGGCTCGGCCGGACCGCGGCCGACGCCGAGCAGTTCGTGCAGCCGCCGGGCCAGCGCGGCCGGAGTCGGGTGGTCGAACACGATGGTCGCGGTCAGCTTCAACCCGGTGCGCGCGCCGAGCTGGTTGCGCAGCTCGACGGAGGTGAGGGAGTCGAAGCCCATCTCCTGGAACGCGCGTTCCGGCTCGACCGCCGCGGCGTTCGCGAAGCCGAGGATCGCCGCGACCTGCTCGGACACCAGGCCCAGCAGGTACTCCTCGCGTTCGGCCTCGGGGACGGTCGCCAGCCTGGTCGCGGCCGGTGCCTTTTTGGCTGGGCGGCGAACCATGTTCCGGAGGACCGGCGGGAGGTCGTCGGTCCGGGCGCGCAGTGCGGCTTGGTCCAGGCGGACCGGCGCGAGCACGGGTTCGGTCGACGCGAGGCTGGCGTCCAGCAGAGCAAGCGCTTCGGCGGTCGCCATCGGCGGCGTGCCCAGGCGGCGGAGACGACGGAAGTCCGCTTCGGACAGTTCGCCCGCCATGCCGCCGTCCTCGGACCACGCGCCCCAGCAGAGCGAGGTCGCCGGAAGTCCTTGTGCGCGACGGTGTTCGGCCAGTTCGTCGAGGAAGGCATTGGCCGCGGCATATCCAGCCTGGCCGGCCGCGAGGACCGTGCTGGCGGCCGACGAGAACAGGACGAACGCGTCGAGGTCGCTCGTCAGCTCGTGCAGGTGCCAGGCTCCGTCGACCTTCGGGGCGAAGACGCGGGCGGTTTCTTCCTCGGTGAGCGTCTCGACTCGGCCGGCCGACGGTACGCCCGCCGCGTGGATGACCGCGGAGAGCGGGCCGGTCTTAGCGAGCAGCGCCCGCACCGACTCCGCGTCGGTGACGTCGCAGCTTTCGATCGCGACCGTCGCGCCTCGGGAAGTCAGCTCGTCGCGCAGCTCGGCCGCACCGGGAGCGTTCGCTCCCCTGCGACTGGTCAAGACGAGGTTCCGCACGCCGTGCTTGGTCACGAGGTGCCGGGCGACGACGGCACCGAGTCCGCCGGTACCGCCGGTGACCAGCACCTTGTCCCAGTTCAGTTCGGTCGGTTCCGCAGTGACGGTGGTGAATCGCGGAGCGAAGACCTGGCCGTCGCGGACTGCGGTCTCCGGCTCACCGGTGGCCAGCGCGGTCTCCGGGTCGCCATCGACCAGGGCGAAGCGGCCGGGGTTCTCCGCCGCAGCAGCCCGGACCAGTCCCCAGGCCGGGGCGAGCGCCGGATCGACGTCCTCACCGTTGACGGACACCGCTCCGCGGGTGACGACCGCGAGGCGACCGTCTCCGTCGAGATTTTCCTGGATCGCGGCCAGCACCTTCGCGGCGACGGCGCGCGCGGCTTCCGGCACTCGACGCCCCGAAGTGGACACCTCGAGGATCCGGAAGTCGTGCTGTTCGCCGATGTTCTCGACGGACTCCCACTTGACGCGGTACAGCGTGTCTTTCGCCGGGGTCAGCTTGAGCGCCCGTGCGGCGAGTGCCTCGACGGTCAGGACCGGGCCGCCGGTGGCGTCGGCGATCTGCAGGGTGATCGTGTCAGTACCCGCCGGGGCGACTCGGACCCGCAGCGTCGACGCGCCCGGTGAGTGCACTGTGGTGCCGCTGAAGGAGAACGGCAGCATCGGCTCGGCACCGCCCTCCGGGGCCGGGCCGAGGAGCTGCGCGTGCATGGCGGCGTCGAGCAGGGCGGGATGGACGCCGTAGTCGCGGGCTTCGGCACCGTCGGGAAGCGTGACCTCGGCGTAGATGACATCACCGTCTTGCCACATCGCCTGCAGGCCCTGAAAAGCCGGGCCGTAGTCGTAACCGAGCGCGGCGAGGGTCGTGTACGGGTCGTCCAGCTCGACCTTGGTGGCACCGGCGGGCGGCCATTCGGTGAGGTCGAATGACGGAAGTTCTGCATTCGGGGCAACGAAACCGCTCGCGTGCCGGGTCCAGGATTCGGCGCTGTCTGGTCGCGAGTGGACGGTGACCGTGCGACGGCCGTTCTCGTCCGGTGCCTCGACGGATACCTGGATTGCCGCGCTTTCGGTGAGGGTGAGCGGCGCTTCGAGGGTGAGTTCCTCGATGTGCGCGCAACCGACCTCGGCGGCGGCGCGGTGCACGAGCTCGACAAACGCCGTCCCCGGAACCAGGATCGTGCCGAGCACGACGTGGTCGGCGACCCAGCCGACGCTGGTGGTGGACAACCGGCCGGTGAGCACCACCGAGTCGGTTTCCGGCAGGTGGACGACCGAGCTGAGCATCGGGTGTTCGGCGGGCCGCTGGCCGTGCTCGGTCGCGTCGCCGCTGGTCGTGTCTGCGGGGAGCCAGTAGCGGGTGCGGCGGAAGGCGTAGGTCGGCAGTTCGACGCGGCGCGCGCCTGGGTAGAACGCGGTCCAGTCGACCGGGACGCCGCGGGCGTGCAGGGTCGCGAACGCGGTGACAGCCGTCACCGCTTCGCCGCGATCCTTGCGTTGGGACGGGACGAAGGCGAGGGTGTCGTCGTCGAACCCGTTCTGGGCGGCGGCGGTGAGGACTGCGGACGGTCCAATCTCGACAAACGTCCGGACGCCTTCGTCCACCAGCTTCTCGACCCCGGCGTGGAACCGGACTGCGGCACGGACCTGGCGCACCCAGTAGTCCGAAGTGGACAGATTCTCGTGTCCGCCGACAGTCGAGACGATCGGGATTTGCGGCTTCGCGTAGGTGAGCTTCTCCGCCACGACGGCGAATTCGGCGAGCATCGGCTCCATCAGCGGCGAGTGGAACGCGTGCGACACCTTGAGCTTCGAAGACTTCCTTCCGCCGAACTCCGCCACCACTGCGGCAACAGCATCTTCGGCGCCGGAAAGCACCACCGAATCCCGACCGTTGATCGCGGCGATGCTGACCTGCCCGGTCAGATGCGGCGTAACCTCGCCCTCGGTCGCCTGCAAGGCCACCATCGAACCGCCGGACGGCAGCGCCTGCATCAGCCGAGCCCGCGCGCCGACCAACGCCGCCGCGTCCGGGAGCGAGAGAATCCCGGCGACGTGCGCGGCGGCGAGTTCACCGATCGAATGGCCGAGCAGGAAGTCCGGCTTGATCCCCCACGCCGCGAACAACTGGAACAGCGCCACCTCGACGGCGAACAACGCGGGCTGGGTGAAGCCGGTGCGCTCCAGCTCGGCGGCATCGTCGAGGACCGTCTGCAGTGGACGGTCCAGGTGCGGGTCGAGTTCGGCGCACACAGCGTCGAAAGCCTCGGCGAACACCGGGTACTTAGCGGCGAGTTCCTTGCCCATCCCGGCCCGCTGCGCTCCTTGGCCGGTGAAGAGGAACGCCGTACGGCCGTTGGTGCGGCGGTCACGAACCACCTCACGCGTGGCACCGACGAGCACCGCGCGATGGTCGAGCGCGGACCTAGTGGTGGCCAGGGAGAAACCGATATCGGTCGACGAGCCTTCGAGGTCCGAGAGCTGGTTCACTTGGGCATCGAGGGTGTCGGCGCTGTCCGCAGACACCGGCCACGCAAGCACCGGCACCTCAGCTGGCGCGGCGGCCTCCTCGACCGGCTCGGCCTGTTCCACAATCACGTGCGCGTTAGTCCCGCTGATCCCGAACGACGACACCGCGGCGCGGCGGGCGCGTCCGGTCTCCGGCCACGGGCGGGCCTCGGTGAGCAGCTCGACCTCGCCGGCCGACCAGTCCACGTGCGGCGAGGGCGCGTCGACGTGCAGGGTCTTCGGCAGCACGCCGTGCCGGATCGCTTCCACGACCTTGATCACGCCGCCGACCCCGGCCGCGGCCTGGGTGTGTCCGATGTTCGACTTGAGCGAGCCCAGCCACAGCGGCTCGGTGCGGTCCTGGCCGTAGGTCGCGAGCAGCGCCTGCGCCTCGATCGGATCGCCGAGCTTCGTGCCCGTGCCGTGACCCTCGACAAGGTCGACATCCGCCGTCGTCAGCCCGGCCGATTCCAGCGCCTGGCGGATCACTCGCTGCTGCGCGGGTCCATTAGGGACAGTCAGGCCGCTGGACGCGCCATCGGAGTTCACCGCGGAGCCGCGGATCACGGCGAGCACCGGGTGGCCGTTGCGGCGAGCTTCGGAAAGCCGCTCGACCACGAGGACGCCCGCGCCCTCGCCCCAGCCCGTACCGTCGGCCGCGGCGGCGAACGCCTTGCACCGGCCATCGTCGGAAAGCCCGCGCTGCTCGGAGAAATACACGAAAGTTTCGGGAGTGGCCATCACTGTCACGCCGCCGACCAGCGCCAGCGAACAGTCACCGCGGCGAAGCGCCTGCGCGGCCCAGTGGAGCGCGACGAGCGACGACGAGCACGCGGTGTCCACGCTCACCGCCGGGCCTTCGAGCCCGAGCGCGTAAGCGACGCGTCCCGAGACGACGCTGCCAGCGGCGGCGTGTCCGGCGTAGTCGTGGTACATGACGCCGGTGAACACGCCGGTTTCGCTGCCGCGCAACGTCTCCGGCACAATCCCGGCCCGCTCCAGCGCAGTCCACGAGGTCTCCAGCAGGATCCGCTGCTGTGCGTCCATCGCGAGCGCTTCGCGCGGCGAGATGCCGAAGAACTCCGGGTCGAATTCCGCTGCGTCGTAAAGGAATCCGGCCTCGCGCGTGTTCGTGGTGCCGGGCCGCTCGCCGCTGGGATCGTACAGCGTGTCCAACGGCCAGCCGCGGTCCTCCGGGAAGCCGCCGATCGCGTCGGTTCCGGTAGCGACGAGGTTCCACAGGTCCTCGGGCGACGTGACGCCGCCCGGGTACCGGCAGGCCATGCCGACGATCGCGATCGGCTCGCCGGCACGCTCGCGCGTTTCTTGCAGTGCCCGCTTCGCTTCGCGAAGATCGGTCGTCGCGCGTTTGAGGTATGCGAGCAGTTTGCGCTCGTTCTCGCCGCCGGACTGGAAGTCGCTACTCACGCCAATCGCCCCGCCTAACCGCGAAAAAGGGTGGAAAGTGCCACGTCGGGAACGCTACCGACGGCGCTGGCGTGCCCCCACCCCTAGCGGCCCCACATTCAGCTGGCCAGCGCGGCGGCGACCACGCGGGGGGCCGGCAACGCGGCCACCTCCGCACGCAACGCGCTCGCACCGGCACGAAGCGTTTCGTCCGTCAGCTGGGAAATCCCTTCTGCAGCACCGGAAAGCCCCGCACCCGCCGCCGTGACGCGGGTACCGAAGGCGGATTCGGCCAACGACAGCTGCGGCAGTCCGTACGCCACCGCGGCAAGGGCCAAAGCCTCGTCGCCGTCGTGCACCACCGCCGCACAGGTCGGCAATACGGCGGCCGGTGGCGCGGCGTCGACGAGCTTCAATTTCTGCGGCAATTCGAGCCCAGCGGGCAACTCTGCCGCACAGACGACTTCAGCATCCACATCGGACAGTTCCCGGAAGACCGGCTCATACCACGACGGATCATTCAGCGACAGAAGAATGCGAGCCCGACGCGCCTTGCGGCGTAACCAAGTCGGGATCTCAACCGGACCGAAGTACGGCACGTGCCGCAACGGCTGTCCGGGAGATTCCCGCAAGGAAGGCGGAACGACATCGAGCGTGAGGTCCGCGGCAACGTCCGGCTCATCAGCTGTTCCCAGCACGCGCACGGCCTTAGCGTCGACCGCGCGGGCGGCAGCGATTCCGGCGGAGGCATTCGAGATCACCGCCGCAGGCCGCCACAATTGCGCGAACTCGACCAGCGCCGCGGATTCGGTCAGCGCCGCGTCGCCGTCCTCGAGCTCGACCGCGACGCAGCCGGTGCGGAGGATTTCCTCGACGAACGCGGGCCGTCCGGCGATTTTGACGTCGTGCCCGGCACTTCGCAGCGCCCACGCCAGCGGCACCAGAGTGTGGAGACGGGCCGTTGACGACGGCGCGGCCAGGAGTACACGCATGGGGATCACTCCAGATACGACAAAGACCGGGCCGGCCCGGTGCGGACAGTCGTCACGAGACTATCCACCCCGGGCCGGCCCGGCGTACCCCTAGAAACCGTTACTGGCCGGGCATTTTCACCGCTTCGATCGCGTTGCGGCGCATCGCCAGCCTTGCCGAGAGCGCGGTCGCCGGCCACACGATCAGGAAGATCGCGAGCACCACGCCGAGGAACACCCAGATCGGCCCGGACGGAATGATCTCGCCGGTGGTCAGCGCCATCGGGATCACGGTGAAGAGCGAGATCACAATGCCGAGCACCAGCCCGGTCACCGCCACGATCCCGCCTTCCACGAACAACATCCGCCGCACCTGCCCGCGATCGGCACCGGCGAGCCGTTGCGCGCCGAACTCCCGTCGGCGAGCCAGCACGGCCACCGCGAGCGTGTTCACCGCGGCGATCGCGGCGTACGCGATGGCGAGCACGGCCAGCAGGTAGTTGATCAGCGCCTCGACATCAGCACTCGCCTGGAAGCTCGCGGCGAGCGCACTGTCGTCGCCGACCGTGACCCCGGGCCAATCCTTCGCCCGGTCGGACAGCGCCGACACGACCGCGCTGGCGTCCCCGCCCCGCACGAGCACTTGCGACGCCAGGCCGCTGGTGGTGTGCGCGGCCAGGAGGTCCGCGGGCAGGATCATGCTCGCGTAGCTGGACGGGCTGTCCAGCAGCGCGACCACGGTCACCGGGACCTGCGCCCCGTCGCCGAGCCGCATCTTGATGTTCGAGCCGACCTTCACTTCCAGCTTCTCGGCGACCGACGCGGGCAGCGCCACGGAATTCCCGCGCAGCTGCGTCAGCGAGCCTTCGGTGACCTCGGTGGCGAGCACCGTGCCGCCCTGGTCCTGCGCAGCGACACCCAGCAGCCGCAGCGGATCGCTTCCGTTGCCGTCGTAGGGATCCTCGACCCAGCCGGAGCTGGTGACGAGCGGCGACGAGGTCGCCACCCCTGGCGTGCTGCGGATCTGCGCGAGCTCGTCCGGCGAGAACCCGCCCGCGGTCGAGCTGACCACCGCGTCCGCCTTCAACTGCCCGGCATACGCGGCGATCTGCGCTTTTTGGGCGGTGGTCTCGGAATACACGTTGCCGAGCGCGACCGCGCTGGCGAGCGTGATCGGCGTGAGCACCGCCGCGAACGCGACCGCCCGCGCCCGGGTGTTGATGACCGCGAGCGTGGCGTCGCGGCCGGCGACCCGGCGCACGAACGGACCGAACCGGTCCACCACCCACGCGATGATCTCCGGGCCGAGCAGCGCGACGCCGATCGCACCGGTGAGCACCGCCGGTCCGCCGATCGCCGCCGCGGTGTCGGCGGGCATGAAGATCGTGGTCGCGGCGAGCAGAACCGTGGCCGCGCCGCAGATCAACGCACCCATCCGGCGCATCGCGTTCACCTTGACGCCCGGGATCGCCGCTTCGGCCAGCGCTTGGATGGGCCGGGCCCGCGCGGCGGCCAGCGCGGCGAACCACGCGGCCCCGAAGGTGATCGCGAGCGTGACGATGATCCCGCCCGCGAACGCGATGATGTCCTGGGTGAAGGCGAGTTCGTCCGGCACGATGCCGAGCGAGCCGCTGGTGCTGAAGATCCAGTTTCCGAGCAGGCTGCCCAGGAACGCCCCGCACACCGCCGCGATCACGCCGACCGCCATCGTCTCCATGACGACCATGCGGTGCACCTGTTTCGGCGTTGCCCCGGTCGCCCGCAGCAGCGCGAGTTCCTGCTGCCGCTGCCGGACGGTGAGGCTGATCGTCGCGGAGACGACCAGCGCCATCACGACCAGCACCATGCCGCCGAACACCGCCGCGAGCAGGATCAGCGGCAGCTGGCTTCCGCTCACGCCGAGGAATTCGGCCGAACCGCGGTCGTCGCCGGTCAGCACGGTGAGCGAGGGAACCTGCGCGGAGATCTTGCCCGCCAGGTCCGCCGCGTCGACGTCGGCAGCCGGGAAAACGCCGACGAGCCCGACCGTGCCGGGATGCGGGTTGAACCGCTGGGCATCCGTGACCGAGAAGAAGAACGCGGGCGCGCGCACGGTCTGCGAAGGCTGCGCGATCCCGGAAATCTGGAACGACTGCCGCTGCCCGTTCACCGCCAAGTCAACGGCCGAACCCGCGTGCAGCCCAGCCGCGGCCGCAGTAGTCGCGTCAATGACCACTTGCCCCGGCGTGTTCGGGGCCGCGCCCTCGGTGAGCTTGTATCCGCCCAGCGAAGCCGAATCCCAGCCGTGTCCGGAAAGGACAGCCGCACCCGACTCGGCGGGCGCGCCGTCGTGCAGCAGCACGGTCGCGAACGACACGTCCGGCACCGCCTGCCCGACGCCCTGCACCGCGGAGATCTTCGCGACCTGGTCCTCCGGCAGCACCGCACGCTCGGCGTACGGGACGACCTGGGATTCCTCGTCGGGCAGCTTGAACCCGGCGGACCCGCCGACCACGAGCGGCGCCGCGGACAGCCGTTCCGGCGCGGCCTTCAGCACGATCGCCGTCTCGAACAGCCCGGCGCACGCGATCAGCAGACCGCAGCCGATGAGGATGGCGACGAACGACGCGAGCGACGCCGCCGCGCGGTACCGGAGGCTCGACAGCGCGAGCGCGAGCACCACTCGCCGCGAACTCACCGCTGCCTCCTCGCTTGCTCGCCGAGGTGCGCCAGGGTGCTCGCGACCGCGTCGACGCTGGGCGTGGCCATCTGGGTGACGATCCGGCCGTCGACCAGGAACAGCACGTTGTCCGCGTGGGACGCCGCGACCGGGTCGTGGGTGACCATCACGATGGTCTGGCCCGCGCTGACCAGCTCGCGCATCAGGCCGAGCACCTCGAGCGCGGTGGTGGTGTCGAGCGCGCCGGTGGGCTCGTCGGCGAACACCACGGCCGGGCGGGCGGCGAGCGCACGGGCAATCGCGACGCGCTGCTGTTGCCCGCCGGACAGTTCGCCGGGCCGGTGCTTCACGCGCTGGGACAGCCCGACGCGCGCGATCACCTGGTCCACCCACGCCTTGTCCGGCGCGCGGCCGGCCAGGAGCGTCGGCAACGTGACGTTCTGTTCCACGTTCAGCGCCGGCATGAGGTTGAACGACTGGAAAATGAACGCGACGTGCTCGCGGCGCAGCTCGGTGAGCTGGGTTTCGTTCTTGCCCTTGAGGTCGGTCCCCACAAGGGTGACCGTGCCCGAGGTCGGCGTGTCCAGCCCCGCCGCGCAGTGCAGCAGCGTGCTCTTGCCGGACCCGGACGGGCCCATCACCGCGGTGAAGGTGCCTGCCGGGAAGGCAACGGACACGCCGGCGAGCGCTTCGACGGCGCTCTCGCCGCGGCCGTACGTCTTGTGCACCGCGTCCAGCTGGACCGGTGTTGCCACGGAAGTGGTGGTGGGCACGTCGTTCACTCCGATCCGTTCCCGGAACCGCGGCGCTCGAGCGACCACCAGACCGCGAGCACGATCGCGCCTCCGCCCAGCGTCCACAGCCAGAAGGGCGACTTGAAGGACATGCTGATGAGGCTCATCAGCAGCCAGATCACGAACTGGACCCCCGTGATGGCGGCCCAGGCGATCGTGACGATTCGGCGAGCGAGTCCGCTCCCGGAGCGGGTCTTCTCGGTGCTCTCCGACATGAGGCCCCCCAATACGGCTTCGACGGAGTCGGGATTAATTGCGTAAGGCTTGCACAGTTTAGCGGACTCCCGCTGACGGGGGAACCCCAGGGGTTCCGCTCAGGACGCCCGGCCGGCCGTGGCCCGCGCCCGCCGGTCGAAGTCCCGGACGCTCCACACGCCCGCGACCAGCACTCCGCCGCCCAGATAGACCCAGAGCAGCCACAGCGGATCCCACTGCCCGCCGATCACCCCGATCCCGAACCAGATCAGCGTGTTGACCGCCGCGACCACCGCCCAGAGCCCGAACGCGAGCTTCGGCGCGGCCTCCAGCAGCGGAGGCGGCGACCCGGACGCACGCCCTTCGACCGCGGCCCGCAACGCCGCGTGCGACCCGGCAAGCCGAATCCGAGCCAGCCTTCGAGCCGCTTCCTGCCCGTCGCAGACCCCTTCGGAACGGGCGTGCTCAACCTCGGTAGCCGCCAGCTTCCGGTCCAATTCGGTGACCTTCCCGAATCCGAACCGGTTGGTCTCGCTCACGTTGGCTCGCCCCCAGACCAGATCAGTGTAAGACTTGCACAGTTTACTGAAAGACGTACCGGAGCGAAAGATGCCGATCGAGCCCGATCCCCGAGCCCTGCCGCCGGGCCTGACCCCAGCCTGGCTGGGCGCCCCCCGTCCCCGCCGAGGACCGAAGCCGTCGCACACCGTAGAGGCGGTCGTAGCGGCAGCCGTCGAACTGGCCGACACCGAAGGCCTGACCGCCGCGTCACTGCCGAACATCGCGTCCGCGCTGGGCCTGACGACCAACGCGCTGTACCGCTACGTGAGTTCCAAGGACGAGCTGCTGATCCTCCTGGCCGAGGCAGGCTTCGGCCCGCCTCCCGCTGCTCCGGTTGGCCTGGACTGGCGCTCCGCCGTCCGCACCTGGGCGGATGCCGCTACCAAGCGATACGCAGCGCGCCCGTGGCTGCTGGACGTCCGCGAGGGCTTGACCCCACACCGCCTCCGCTGGACTGAGCAGTTGCTGGCGATCTTTGTTGCGGCCGGTTTGTCCACAGTGGACGCTCTGTCTTGCTCGGAACTGGTCTCGGCGGTAGTCCGAGCAACTGCTGACCGCCGACGCACTGTGGCCGACCCGGACTCGCCGGAATCCACCGAGTACGCCGCCGAAGTGCGAGCTTTCCTGCAACCACGCTTGACCGAAGGCGACTACCCGCATCTGGCCGAACTAGCGGAGTCTCGCGAGTTCCCAGCCGCCGCCCCCGAGGACTTCGCCCTGGAACGAGTCCTGGACGGAATCGCCGCCCTGCTCCCTTAACCAGTACGTGAGGGGAACCCTGAGGGAATCAGATTCCCTCAGGGTTCCCCTCACGTACTTTCGGCGGCTCAGTCCAGCTGAGGTGCGACCTCGGAGGCCACGAACTCGATGTGGTCGAGGTCGGACAGGTCGAGCACCTGCAGGTAGAGCCGGGTGATCCCGGTCTTCTCCCGCCACTGCCCGATCCGGTCCACGATCTCCGCCGCGGTCCCGGCCAGGCCGTTGGCCCGCAGTTCGTCGGTCTCCCGGCCGATCGCGGACGCCCGGCGCGCGACCTCGGCCTCGTCCCGGCCCGCCGCCAGCACGAGCGCGACCGAGCGCAGGATCTCCTTGGGGTTGCGGCCGATCGCCTCCGCCGCCGCGTCCACGCGCTCGAACTGCGCGAGCGCGGTTTCGGCGTCCACGAACGGCAGGTTGAACTCGTCGGCGTACTGCGCGGCCAGCGCCGGGGTGCGCTTCTTGCCGCCGCCGCCGATGATCACTGGCGGCGCCGGCGACTGCGCGGGCTTCGGCAGCGCGGGCGAGTCAGCGAGCGTGTAATAGTCGCCGGAGTAGGAGAACTTCTCCCCCGCCGGGGTCTTCCACAGGCCGGTGATCACCGCGAGCTGCTCGGCGTAGCGGTCGAAGCGCTCCTTGAGCGGCGGCAGGGTGAGGCCGTAGGCGGTGTGCTCGTCGTCGTACCAGCCGGTGCCGATGCCGAATTCCACGCGCCCGCCGGACATCTGGTCCACCTGCGCGACGGAGATCGCGAGCGGGCCGGGGTGGCGGAAGGTGGCCGCGGTGACGAGCGTGCCGAGCCGGACCCGCTCGGTCTCGCGGGCGAGGCCGGCGAGGGTGATCCACGCGTCGGTCGGCCCGGGAAGGCCGTCCGCGCTGCCCATCTTGAGGTAGTGGTCGCTGCGGAAGAACGCGTCGTAGCCCGCGGCCTCAGTGGTCCGCGCGACCCGCAGCAGGTCGTCGTAGCTCGCCCCCTGCTGGGGTTCGGTGAAGATCCTCAAGTCCATGTCCGCCAGCCTAACGGCGAAACGATCAGCCCGCGGCGGGCCGTTCCTGGTCGGCGGCCGGACGGCGCAGCCGGAACAGCATCCGCATGATGACGTCCTCGATCTCGGCCCCGACCTTCTTCGGGTCGGCCGCGCCCGCGATCTCGGTGGCCGCGCTCGACAGCGCGCCGAACAACAGCCGCGCGGTCAGGTCGACCGGCACCGGCTCCACCTCGCCCGCGTCGACGAGCAGTTGCAGCCCGGACCGCACGAGCCCGAAGCTGGACTGTTCCTCGGCCTCGCGCCAGCGTTCCCAGCCCATCACGACCGGTCCCTCGTGGATGGCGATCCGCTGGTACGACGGGTCGAGGCAGCTGCGGATGAACGCCTGCAGCCCGCCCATCGCGCGCTCCCACGGCTCGCCGTCCCCGGTCATGATCTTCTGCAGCCGGTCGTAGACCAGGCTTTCGACCTGTTCGAACGCGGCCTCGAAGAGCGCCTGCTTTCCGCTGAAATGGTGGTACAGCGCGCCTTTCGTGACCCGGGCGCGTTTGGCGACCTCGTCGAGCGAGGTGCCCGCGTATCCGCGTTTGGTGAACAGTTCGACCGCGCTGTCGACCAGGGCGGAGCGGGTCGACTCGGAGTAGTCGAGTCGTCGGGACCTCATTGTCGGCACGCTCACAACCTTACGCCGGGGCCCGCCGGACCATACCCGTGGTATGTTGGCTGCGTCAGGTCCGTACCGGGAGTATGCCGCAGACCGGCAGTATGACCCGGGTCACGGAAGGGGAGCCACAACCATGAGCTGGACCGACTTCTACCGGCGGCGAGAGATCCTCGATGCCGCTGTCCGCCAGGCGAGGCGCGCACCGCAAGCGCCGCTTTCGCTGGCCGAAATCCCGGGTGCCGCCGAAGAGTTCGGCACCGAAGAGAACCTGTTGCTGGCACTGCAGTACAAGTGGACGCAGTTGCTCAGCGGCTACCTGCGCGCCGAGTTCGCCGATCCCGACGAGGCGGACGTGCCCGGCGACCAGGTCGACGCCGTCACTCGCGCGTGGCGGCAGGCGCAGCACGACCACGAAGACCTGCGCGCGGTGCTGGACGGCGCTTTGGAGCGCTGCCCCGCACTGGAACCGCTGCACCGCATCGAACTGCACACGCTGGCGCTCACCGCCGGTCTCGCCGAACCGGGCGAACCGGCCGACGAGATCGTCAAGGTCGGGCGGACGCTCGACGCGCTGATGCGCGCGGGCGACGCGGGCCCGGTCCGCAGGCGCGGCCCGGTCGGGCATCTGATGCGCCTGCTCGCGCCGAGTGCCTGACGTGTAGTTAGCTGACCCGATGAACGAACGCTGGACCGAGGCCCGGATCCCCGACCAGAGCAGCCGGACCGTCCTGATCACCGGAGCGAATTCCGGCCTCGGCCTGCGTTCGGCGGAAGTCCTTGCCGCACACGGCGCCCGCGTGCTGCTCGGCTGTCGCTCACCGGAGCGCGGCGAAACCGCGCTCGCCCAGGTCCGGGCTGCCGCTTCGGGCGCCAAACCCGAACTCGTCCGCGTGGACCTCGCCGACCTGGCGTCCGTCCGGAAAGCCGCCGCGGCCGTGCGCGAGCTCACCGGCGACGCGCTGGACGTGCTGATGAACAACGCCGGCGTCATGGCCACCGCACAAGGCCGCACCGCGGACGGTTTCGAGCTGCAGTTCGGCACGAACCACCTCGGCCACGCCGCGCTGACGTGGCTGCTGATGCCCGCCTTGCGCGGCGCACCGGCTGGCCGCGTCGTCACGCTCTCCAGCGTCGCCGCTTTCGGCGCACACCTGCACCTGGACGATCCGAATGCCGAACACCGCCCGTACCGTGCGGCAGCCGCGTACGGCCAGGCGAAACTGTCGAACCAAACCTTCGGCATCGAACTGGACCGACGCCTCCGCGCGGCGGATTCCACTGTGCTCAGCGTGCTGGCGCATCCCGGCTACAGCGCGACCGGCCTGACCACGAACATGGCGAGCTCGTACCAGAATCCCTTGGTACGCACCACGCTCCGGGAAGTGGGCAAGCTCGGCGGAATGCTGCTGGCCCAACGCGTCGAACGCGGCGCGCTGCCCCAGCTGTACGCCGCGACCGCCCCCGGCATCGAAGGCGGCGACTACATCGGACCGGTCTTCGTCGCGCGCGGACGCCCGACGAAGGTGCGGACCCTTGCGCCCGCCCGGAATCCGGAAGCCGGGACCACCTTGTGGGAGCTGACCGCCGAGCTGACCGGCGTCACTCCTGATCCGCGCTGAGTCCCAGCAACGGCAGCGCGATCCGGAAACACGCACCCTCGCCCACGGCAGTCTCCAGTTCGAGCTCGCCGTCGTGCGCTCGCGTCAGGGACCGGGCGATCGCCAGCCCGAGACCCGCATCCGCCCCAGCTGTCCTGGTCCGGGAACGGTCCGCGCGGTAGAACCGGTCGAAGACCCGTTTCGCTTGCGCCGCAGTCATTCCCGGGCCTTCGTCAGCCACCTCCAGCACCGCCCGGCCGCCCGCGGTCCCGACCCCGATGCGGACCGCGGTGCCCGGCGGAGTGTGCGCGACGGCGTTGCCGACAAGGTTGGTGACGACCTGCCGAAGCCGCGCCTCGTCGCCGTTCACCGGAGCCGGACCGGGCACGCCCTCGCCGCCAGGACCGGTCAACTCGATCGGCCGCGACGGGTCGAGCGCGCGCAACGAATGCCGGGCGTCGCCGGCGAGCGTGCGCAGGTCCATCGGCGCGCGGTCGAGCTGCGCTTCCGGAGCTTCGTCAAGCTGGGCAAGCAAAAGCAGGTCCTCGGTGAGCGCGGCGAGCCGGACCGCCTCCCGGTCGATCCGGTGCATGGCTTCGTCTACATCGGACTGTCCGGGGAGCGCGCCCATCCGGTACAGCTCGGCGGTGCCCTTGATCCCGAAAAGCGGCGTGCGCAGTTCGTGGCTGACGTCCGCGACGAACGTCCGCATCCGCGCCTCGGAGGCGGTCCGGTCGGCGAAGGCGCGCTCCAGCTGTCCGAGCATGGTGTTGAGCGACCCCGCCAAGCGCCCGATTTCCGTTCCTGGCGCGGCGATCCCGGGCACCCGGCGGCTGAGGTCGCCCCCGGCGATCGCCGCCGCGGTGTGCTCGATCCGGCGCAACGGACGCAATCCGCCGCGAAGCGCGAACCAGCCCGCACCGGTCAGCAGCACGAGCAGCACGGAGCCGGTCAGCACGCTGCTGAGCCGCAGCCGGGAGATCAGGGCGTCCGCCTCGGCGAGCGGAGCCGCCGCGATCACGGTCCCGCCCGGCGCCGGTGCCGCGACCGCACGCCAGCGCTCCGAACCGGCCCGCAGATCGGCTGGCGCGCCGTGGACGGGAAGCGACCGCAGATCCTCGGGCGAGGGCAGGGTTTCCGCCGCCAGCCGCGAAGAATGGATCCCGCCGGTCACCGCGCCGTTCGCGTCCAGATAGAGCACGTACGGGGCGTCGATGAGGTCCAGCGCCGGATCGAGCGTCTTCGTCCGGGCGTCTCCGGCGGGCAGTCCGCCGGGCGGCACCCGCGCGATCAGCTCGGTGAAACCGCGCAGCTGGGTGTCGATCCGGTCGAGCTGGTAACGCTCCAGGCTGTCCGAGACGACGGCGCTGATCAGCGTGAGCCCAGCCAGCAACAGACCCGCGGTGATCAGCAGAAGCCGGGTGCGCAACGACATCCGGCGCAGCGGATGCCTCACCGCCGCGGTTCCCGCATCACGTAACCGACGCCGTGCACGGTGTGAATCAGCTTGGGGTCGCCGGTGTCGACCTTGCGCCGCACATAGGAAATGTATGTGTCGACGATGCTGGCGTCGCCGCCGAAGTCGTACTGCCACACCCGATCGAGGATCTGCGCCTTCGACACCACGCGCCCGGCGTTCTCCATCAGGTACCGCAACAGCCGGAACTCGGTGGCGGAGACGCGGACCGGCTGCCCGGCCCGCGTCACCTGGTGGCCGTCCGCGTCGAGCACCAGCTCGCCCACCTTCACCACCTCCTGATGTCCTTGCGTGCGCCGGAGGATCGCGCGGATGCGGGCGATCAGCTCCTCCAGGTCGAACGGTTTGGTCACGTAGTCGTCGGCGCCCAGCGACAGTCCGGCGACCTTGTCCGCCTGCCGGTCGCGGGCGGTGAGGAAGAGCACCGGGACCGGCCCGCTCCGGCCGGGCCGATGCCGTTCGCGCAAGCGCCGGGCGACCTCGAAACCGTCCGCGTCCGGCAGCATCACGTCGAGCAGCACCAGGTCAGGCGGCTCCCCCTCGGCCGCGGCGACCGCTTCGCCCGCGGTCGCCGCGGACCTCACCTCGAACCCGGCGAACCGCAGCGCCGCGGACAGCAGCTCCCGCACGGTCGCCTCGTCGTCGACCACCAGCAGACGCGCGGGCGTCATCACTGCCATGCACTCCAGCGTACGGAGACCGCAGTCACACGTCCCGCCGCCGGAAGGCCGCGAAAGCGGCTGCCAGCACCACAACCACACCGGCGTACAGACCGGCGAGGTTGAGCCACGGGTCCGGATACGCCGGATCGAGCTTGACGGAGAAGATCGCCGCCGCGCCCTTGGACGGCCAGAACGTGAACAGCCACTGCATCCAGTCCGGGAAGACGCCCGCGACCGCGGGCACCAGCAGCACGATCCCGACCAGCGCGGCCAACGCGCCCGCGGTCGCCCGGATCAGCGTGCCGAGGCCGACCGCGAGCAGCGCGATCGCGGCGAGATACAGCCCGCCGCCCGCCACAGCACCGAACACCCCAGGATCGCCGAGGCTCGCGTGCGGCAACCGTTGTCCGGCGAGAAACCCTTGCCCGATCAGGAAAGCGGCGAACATCAGCACCTGCCCGGCCACGACGGCTACCGCGGCGGCGAGCACCACCTTCGCCGCGAGCAGCCGCGACCGCCGCGGCGTCGCCGTGAGCGACGACTGGATCAGGCCGGTCGCGTACTCCGACGTGACGACCAGAACGCCCAGCACCCCGATGATCAGCTGCGCGATGATGAAGGACTTGAGGCTGAGGCTGGTCGGGTCCCAAGCCGCGCGTTCCGCGGCCGTCGCTTTGGCGTACTCGGCACTCGCCGAGGACGTCGCCAGCGCGGTGATGCCGATCCCGGCGAAGAACAGGCCGCCCACGGTGTACCAGGTAGAACGCAGACTGCGGAGCTTGATCCACTCCGCCCGGAGGGTTCCGGAGATCATCATGCCGCGGCCCCCTGGTACTCGATGCTGTCCTCGGTGAGCGCGAGGAACGCGTCCTCGAGGGAAACCTGCTGCGGCGTGAGCTCGCTGAGCGCGACCCCGTGGTAGGCGGCCAGTTTTCCGACCTCGTCGCTGGTCAGGCCGGACACGACCAGCGCGCGCCCGGCACCGTCCCGCACGTTGGCCCCGGCGGCGAGCAGGTGCCGCGTGAACCCGTCCGGATCGGACGTGCGGACGAGCACCGTCCCCTCCTGACCGGCCAGCTCGTGGGTCGCGGTGTCGGAGAGCAGCTTTCCCCGGCCGATGACCACCAGATGGTCGGCGGTCTGCGCCATCTCGCTCATGAGATGACTGGACACCAGCACCGCGCGGCCTTCGCGGGCCAGCGAGCGCATGAAGTTCCGGATCCAGCGGATGCCCTCGGGGTCGAGGCCGTTCACCGGTTCGTCGAAAATCAGCACCCGGGGGTCGCCGAGCAACGCCGCCGCGAGCCCGAGCCGCTGCCGCATCCCGAGCGAAAACCCGCCCGCTCTCCGTCCGGCCACGCTCTCCAAGCCGGTACGGGCGAGCACTTCGTCGACCCGACGCCGCGGCAACCGGTTGCTCGCCGCGAGTGCGAGGAGATGGTCACGCGCCTTGCGGGCTCCGTGCACCGCACCCGCGTCCAGGAGCGCGCCGACCTCGGTGAGCGGAACCGGCAGGTCCCGGTACCGCAGCCCGCCGATCGTCACCGACCCGCCGGACGGCGCGGCGAGGCCGGTGATCATCTTGAGGGTCGTGGACTTGCCCGCCCCGTTCGGCCCGAGGAACCCGGTGACCTGGCCGGGCTCGACGGTGAACGACAGGTCGTCCACCACGGTGTCGGGCCCGTAGCGTTTCGTGAGCCCGCGTACTTCGATCGCTGTCATGCCGGCGAGAGTGCCGGGGCGGTCCGGGGGAATCCGGAGAGCTTCTGGGAGAACCCTGTGCGTTCCGGCCCGTCCCGGGGGTTGATCGGGCCCGGTTCACAGGAAAACCCCGGCGTAGGGTGGAGCCCGTGAGTGCTGCACCGGAGGGGCGGAAGTTGTTGCGGCTTGAGGTGCGCAACAGCGAGACGCCGATCGAGAAGAAGCCGTCGTGGATCAAGACGCGCGTGCGGATGGGTCCGGAGTTCACCGAACTCAAGGGCCTGGTCAAGCGCGAGGGTCTGCACACGGTTTGCGAAGAAGCTGGTTGTCCCAACATCTA